>VGRX01000117.1 GCA_016875215.1 Deltaproteobacteria bacterium | reverse complement strand
GGGGCGGCGGGGCAGAACGGCAATAGGACACATAGGACGAATAGGACAAATAGGACGAATAGGACCCGCCGCCCCCAATAGGACGAGAGGCCCCTCCTGCCCGCGGATCGGGGCGAAGCCCACAGGCCGCCAGGTCTCGGCCGATCCGGGGGTGCGGTGCGCCCGCGGCGTGATGGGTCCAGGCTCAGCCTGGCGGGGCCCTACCAGCAGTTCCAGGAGATGGGGAGGGAGACCTCAGCGGCTCGGGTCACGGTGAGAGACAGAGTGCCGGCTGCGGCACGGGCCAGCAGCTCTGAGCGGCGGAGCTGGTACGCGTGGGAGACGGGAGCACCCTCGACCGACGTGATGACGTCGCCGGGCAGGAGACCGGTGCACTCGGCTGCGCTGATGACGTACAGCGTGTCCGGGCCGAGCTTGATCAAGGCCCGTTCGACGTCCCGTGCCAGGCCCGGGTGGCGGTACGCGATCCGTGCGGTCAGTGCGACTTCGCGGTCGATCTCGTCGGCCCGGGCGGTCTGGTCGATGACCGACGGCAGATCCCGGTACCGCTGGCGGGCCGCTCCCTGAGGGCCTTCCGCCAGCCGGGCATCGGACGCGGGCGGCGCCGGAGGGGACGGGACGCTGCAACGCTCGACCAGGAGGGACAGGACCTGGCGTTGCCTTTCAGCCATGTAGCGGGTCACATCGGGCCTGGGGTCCGAGTCGGTGGGAGAGGGTAGTGAATCCAGGTCCACGTGCGCTGTCAGGGCAAGGAGGGGACGGCCGGTTCCGAAGTGCACGATCTCTGCCTGGAAATCGATCCGGCTCTGGAAACCGCCTCCCCGGAACGATTCGCCGCGCCCGTTGGAGAGCATCGACTCCCCCTGCTGCCAGGATTCCAGGAGCTGGAGCCGGACGCCGACGGCGTCTTCCGGGCGAAGGCCGAGCGCGCTCAGACGGGCTGCGGCGTCGGTCTCACGCATGGGGTCGGTGACGAGCCCTTCCGACCGGAGCGTGAAGTCGTCGGGCCCGAGCACCGGCAGCTGCGTCTCCCGTGCGAACAGGTCTGCGAAGTCGACCCAGTAGTCGTAGTAGTGGTGCGCCCTCATGCTGCGGAAGTGGATCTCGGCCGGCAGCAGGACGATGGCCGTGGGGGGGGAAAGCTCGTGCAGCATGGGATACGTGCGCACGGTTTCCGCAGATGAGCACGCGACCCCGAACACGATGATCGGAACGAGTACGAGCATTCCTCCGGGAGCGAGTCGCAACCGGCCTGTCGGTGCGGCGAATCGTCCGCTCGTCCTGCCTGCGGCCAAAGGCTCCGTCGTCAAGGCGAGCATGTCTACTTCCCCTGCTCGCACGCCTTGGCCTGCCAGGCGCAATCTTCCTTCATCGCATCGTCGCGACACATGGGCTTGGGATTGGCACCGCAGATCCCCTGCACGCACACGAACAGCGCGTCATACAGGTACTGGGCGTCGACCGTCCCGGAATAGTAGCACTGGAGCCAGCACTCCTCCATCATCGGCGGGCAATCCTGGAAGCACTCCATGATGCCCGCGCAGCTCAGCTCTCCGTGCACGCACTCCTTGAACGGCAGGGCGCACGGCTCCCAGGCTTGGGTCAGGCACTCCTCGTCCCACTGCGAACACTCGTAGTAGCCGGAGTCGATCAGGCAGGTCTGCCACTCGTCCCACTGGAGGAGCGCCTCGAGGCTCCCGGTGAAGTAGCAGTCGTTGTAGCACTCCTCGGCCTCAGGGCCGCCGCTGGGGCAACCGTACATGCACGAGTACATCTCCATGCAGGACGCATCCCCCTGGACGCATTCGTAGTAGACCGTCTTGCAGGGCTCAAACGTCTCGACATAGCAGGCATCGTCGTACGGAGCGCAGTCGAAGTACCCGGAATCGGCAAGGCAGGTCATGACCTCGTTGTAGAGCATCTGTCCTTCGATGTCCGCGTTGTTGACGCACTCCTGGTAGCACCACTGGTCCCCTTCCCCGCAAAGGTCAAAGCACTCGAAGATCCCCTTGCAGTCGTTGGGCCCGGTGGGGGTGGTGCAGAGCCCATCTGTGCAGACCTCGCCGGGTGCGCATTCGCCGCAGCTTCCCCCCAGCCCGTCCGGTCCGCACTCGATGAAGTCGCACGGCTGGGCGACATCCGTGGGGTTGCCGTCCACGGCAACGTCCACGGTCACCGCGTCATCCGGAGGCAACACCACGTCATCCGGAGGCAACACCGCGTCATCCGGAGGCAACACCGCGTCATCCGGAGGCAACACCACGTCATCCGGAGGCAACACCACGTCATCCGGAGGCAACACCACGTCTACGGCGGGCTCACGTCCCGACAGGATCTCCAGGGCTGGTCCGCTGGCGGGGGCTCGCCCTACCCCGCATCCTGCCGACAGGGCCAGAGCGACTGAGAGCCCCGCCATCCAGACCCGGATCGTCCAGACGAATCGACTTGGGCCATTCGTCTCGACGGCTGCGGCCTCACTTGGCGAAGCAATTTCGATCAGCCTCCTTGACGAAAGCATCGGTCACCTCCGCGGCATCGAGCACGGCATCTGCCCGCGGCATTCTACATCGTCAAGTCCGCGCGTTCCAGAGGGAGGTGAGTGCCGCGTCCGCCGAAGATGGCGGTGCCGACGCGAATCAGGGTGGCCCCTTCCTCCACGGCGACCTCGAAGTCGTGGCTCATCCCCATGGAAAGCTGGCGGAAGTCGGGCAGCGACAGGCGCGACGAGAGGCTGCCTGCGAGCTCCCTGAGGCGGGAAAAATACCCACGTGACTCCTCGGGGTCGTCGCTCCAGGGGGGCATGGTCATGAGCCCCAGAGGGCGAAGGCTCGGCAGCCTGAGCGTGCGCTCCACCAGGGCGGGCAGCTCGTCCGGTGCGGCCCCCGATTTCGTTGGCTCGGGGGACAGGTGCACTTCGAACAGGATGTCCTGGACAACGCCGAGAGCGAGGGCCCTTGCGCTGAGTGCCTCGGCCAGGCGCAGCCGGTCGACCGTGTGGAGCAGGGGGCACTTCCCGACCACGAGCTTGACCTTGTTGGTCTGGAGGGGACCGATGAAGTGGAAGCGAAGCGCCTGGAACGGTACCGCGGTGCGGGCCTCCGCAGCGGGCCGACCGGGAATCGCCACCTGTGCGGGCCCCTGACGTCCTGCCTCTTCCAGCAGGGTCTCGAGCGCCATCCGCTTGGCCGCCATCTCCTGGGCGTAGTTCTCGCCGAAGACCGCGATGCCTGCTCCGGCAGCGGCAGCGAGTGCTTCGGCCGGTTGGGCCTTGGAGACGGCCACCAGCGTCACTTCGTCCCGCGTGCGGCCGCAACGGCCGAGTGCGAGATCCAGGCGCTCCTCGACGGCAGCTACCCGCTGCGCAACGGAATCGGGAGTCAGCATGATCCGTCTTCCCCGTGCGACATCGGCCGCTGCGGGCGTCGGCACGTGAGTCTCAGGATTCCGTGTGTTTGACTCATTCCTGTGCTTAAAGCAAGAAGCCGGCACGGGGCCGGCTCCTTGCATCAGGCTAGAACCCCGCTATCACGAGCCGAGGCACTCGTTGTACTGCTGGGAGCAGGTGCCCTTCAGCGCCGCATCCTCGCACTCCGGAGTGGCCTGCTCGCCGCACTCGGCGATGATGCAGTCCACGATTTCGCCGAACATGTTCTGCGCTTCCTTGGTACCGCTCTGGTAGCAGTTCGAGAAGCAGGGCTGATCCGTGGGAGCGCAGGTATCCATGCAGTCGAAGATCTCCTTGCAGGTCAGGGTCCCGGGGGGGAAGCAGACATCGAACTCGGCCGAGCAGGCAGCCTCGGCGTCAGACAGGCACTTGTTGTCGCCCTGAGCGCAATCCCAGTAGCCCTGAGCTTCGAGGCACTCGATGATCGCGGTGTACGCCTTCTGGGCTTCGACCGTGCCGGAGGACCAGCAGTCGGAGATGCACGGGTTCGGCTGTCCCTCGGGGACCTCGGGGCAAGCGTTGAAGCACTGGTTCATTTCCTGGCAGTCCAGGTCGCCGTGGAAGCACTCGTAGTAGTAGTCCAAGCAGGGTTCGAAGGCCTTCTCGAGGCAGGCTTCGAGCTCCTCGGAGCCCTCGGGGAACTGGTCGAGGCAATCGAAGTAGCCTGAGTCGGAGAGGCACTGCATCAGGTTGTTGTAGGCCATCTGGGCCGGAAGGGATGCCTCGTTGACGCAGTTCTGGAGGCAGGCCTGGTCACCCTCGGGGCAGGTGTCGAAGCAATCGAAGATCCACTTGCAGTCCTTGTCCGGTTCCACGGTGCACTGGAAGGTCACGGTGTCGCAGACGACCTCGTTGGGCTCGCAGTTGTCGCAGGGGCAGGTGCCGCAGGATCCGCCCGCGCCGTCAGAGCCGCACTCCTTGCCCTCGCAGTCGGGGACGACTATCTCGACGCACATGCTGGTGCCGAGGTTGCACTCGAAGCCGTCACCACACTTGCCGCACTCGCCGCCGCAGCCGTCCGGCCCGCACTCCTTGCCTTCACAGTTCTTCACCGCGTCGCACTTGCACACTCCGTCCTGGCAGGGGATGCCCGGATCGCATACGCCGCACGTGCCGCCGCAGCCGTCGGGTCCGCACTGCTTGCCTTCGCATGCCGGCGTGCAGACGTCCACCACTTCCTCTTCCGGAACGGTCACGTCGCCGTCCGGAGGCACGTTGTTGTCCTTCTCGATCTTCACGTCGTCCTTTCCATTGCCGTCATCGCCGCCGCTGTCGCAAGCGGCCATGGACAGCCCCAACCCGAACAACGCAACCACTGCCAGTCCCAGAATCTTCTTCATCGTGTCTTCTCCTGTCTGAGTGACTGAAACGCTCATTCGAACTCGGTCAATCGCCCCCGTAGACTCAAAGCCATCAAGCCAAAGTTGCCCATAGTGTACGCAGCCCCTTCCCCGTGTCAAGAGCAATCGCGACGGGTTCGTTCCGCCCCCCTGCGGGCCCTGCGGTCAGCATTGTGCTTGACCGCCCCCCTGGTTTTACTTAATGATCAGGGGGAGCATTTGACACGGTCCGGGGCGGTCCGGAAGGTTGGAGCGGAAGATGATGGCAAAGGAATGCCCTCGGTGCGGAGGGAGGCTGGTGGAGTTGGAAGGGGAGTACGTGTTGCTGCCGGGCAATGATGTCCCTGCGTTCGGGAGCAAGACGGAGATCATGATCACGCCCAAGCGGACTTTGCGCGTGAGGGCGTATCGATGCGAGAACCCGGCATGTGCGCTGGTGGAGCTGCGTGCCTCGTGACGGAGGTGTCCGAATCGAGGCGGAGAGTGGCCGCGTGTCCGGCGGGCCGAGACAGGGGACGAAGTCGAGGTGAGTCATGAGAGTGTGGCTGGCTGTGATCCTGGTGGTCCCGTCGGTGCTGGCGTTGTCGTGCTCGACCGGAGGGGGCAAGGGAGACGTGGCGGTTGACCTGTCGGATTCGACGGGGGCGGAAGCAGGGCTCGACGTTCCGGACGGCGTGGTTCCTCCCGACGTGCCGCAGGCGTGCTCGCCCGGAGGGGGCAAGGGAGACGTGGCGGTTGACCTGTCGGATTCGACGGGGGCGGAAGCAGGGCTCGACGTTCCGGACGGCGTGGTTCCTCCCGACGTGCCGCAGGACGTGCCGCCCGAGACTGCGCCCGAGCTCGTGGAGGTTGTCGACCTCCAGGACGAGCCGGAGCTGGCGACCGACGTGGTGGAGGCGGAGCTTCCCCCCCCGTGCATGTCGGACGAGATGTGCGAGGACGGCGACTTCTGCACGGTGGACAAGTGCGTCAGCGGGACCTGCCTGCACCAGGCCAAGAACTGCAACGACGGGAACCTGTGCACCGTCGATGACTGCGATGCGGAGACGGGGCAGTGCTCTCATCTCCCGACCGAATGCGACGACGCCAATCCGTGCACCATGGATAGCTGCATGCCGACGGTGGGGTGTCAGAACGCGCCGATCCAGGACTGCTGCCCCGGTACGGTTGTCCTGGAGGAGAAGTTCGAAGGGGAGCTGACGTGGCCGGTCAAGGTGGAGTTCTCGCCCGAGGATCCGGCTGCGACCTGGCAGCTTTCCACCGCCAGGGCTCATGATGGTGTGCAGAGCCTGTACTTCGGCAATGTCGATCTGAAGAGCTACGACCTGGGAGAGCGGGTCCGTGCATACGTGGACTCGCCCCAGGTCACGCTGCCTCCGGACAGGGGGACCCAGGTGAGCTTCTGGCTCTGGCTGGAAGCGGAAGCGACGGTCAACTACGATACGTTCACGGTCTACCTCGTCACGGACAAGGAGACGTTCCCGGTGTTTGGGAAGAAGGCCGCGTTCCAGATGAAGAAGTGGACCCTGGTGACGCTGGACCTCCAGGCCTTCAAGGGGAAGAAGGGGAAGGTGCGCTTCCTGTTCGACTCCATCGACGGGAGCGACAACGAGTACGAGGGCGCGTACATCGACGGGTTCCAGGTCATGGAGATGTGCCCGGACAAGCCGTGCAAGACCAAGGTCGAATGCTCGGACAACGTGGCCTGCACCGAGGGCAAGTGCGTGGCCGGCAAGTGCGAGTACACGGTCGAGACCGACTGCTGCATGAGCCTCGTGGACTGCCTCGACGAAGATCCGTGCACGATCGAGGCATGCAAGGACAATGCCTGTGCGCCGACGGTGCTGACGGGGCCTTACTGCTGCTACGTCGAGTCCGACTGCGACGACGGCAACATCTGCACGAACGACGTCTGCGACCCTTCCGGCATCTGCCTGCACCCGCCCTCACAGGCGCCGGGGTGCTGCAAGGTGGATGCTGATTGCGACGATGGGAATCCGTGCACCGACAACAAGTGCAACCCGGACGATGCCTCCTGCTATTTCCCGAACAACACCAAGCCGTGCGACGACAAGGACAAGTGCACGCAGAACGACGTGTGCAAGGATGGTGCATGCGGCGGCAGCCCGGTGACGTGCAACGACGGGAACTTCTGTACGCAGGACCTGTGCGATCCCGGGACCGGCTGCTACTACCCGGGCATCCCCCCGGGGCAGAGCTGCGACGACCTCAACCCGTGCACTGCGGGAGACGTCTGCATCACTGGCAAGTGCCTGGGAGAGTGGATCGACGGCTGCTGCCTGGCCGACAAGGATTGCGATGACGGCGACAAGTGCACCATCGACAAGTGCACGAACAACGTCTGCCAGCACGTGAACACCTGCTGCTTCTCGGACGAGGAATGCGACGACTTCGACGACGTGTGCACCGTGGACAAGTGCGTGGACGGTGCGTGCGTCTACACGCCGACCGGCGTCGAGGGTTGCTGTGCGCCGATCCTGTTTCGCGACGACTTCTCTTCGGACAAGGGATGGGAGTACGGGATGGAGTGGCAGCGGGGTTCGGCCAAGCAGTCCGGCGGGCAGAGCTATGGGCACCCGGACCCGGCCGACGACCATACCGGCAGCGATGACAACTACGTCGCCGGCGTCGCTATCGGAGGGAATGCGTCGCAACAGCTCCACGATTTCTACTGGCTGACGTCCCCGATCATCAATGCCCAGTTCACCCAGAACCTGTACCTCGGCTTCTGGCGGTGGCTCAACAGCGACTACCTGCCGTTCATGCAGAACAGGGTGGAGGTGTTCGACGGCAGCAAGTGGGTCACTCTCTGGCAGAGCGAGGGGAGCGGGAGCAACCCTCAGGATGTCGCCTGGACGTTCGTCAAGTACGACATCACGCCGTACGCCAATGCCCAGCTTCGGGTGCGGTTCGGGTTCATGATCGGCAGCGGCGGCGTGTTCGCCGTGTCGAGCTGGAACGTGGATGACGTGACCGTGGCGTCCGTGCCCAAGACGGACGGCCCCGGGCTCTGCTGCGGGCTGAAGACCGACTGCCAGGGCTTCTACCCCGAACCGATCCAGTGCTCGGGGGGGGCCTGTATGAAGTGATCCTTTTTTCTACCTGAAATCCCGGGAGTGGATCCGGGCCCGTTCCTTCTGGATCCGGAGCCCGCTCAGGGCGAAGGCCGACACGTTGGTGACGCCGTCCCCCTGGACGACTCTGCCCTCCACGAGGAGGATCGCCTCTTCGAGCAGCACCTGGCGGTAGCGCTGGAACACGGGGCCGGGAACGACGAGGTTGATGAACCCTTCGTGATCCTCCAGGGTGAGGAAGAGGACCCCGCCGGCCGTGGGGGGACGCTGGCGGATGACTGCGAGGCCGCCGGTGACGACCCGCCGGCCGTCGGGCACGGCTGCGAGCTGCGATGACGTGAGGTACCCCTTCCGCTGCCGCACGCGGGGAAGCACCAGCTCGTACGGATGGACGGAGAGGTACACGTCGGTGGCGTCGAGGTCGGCCATGACCGTCTCCCACGGCTCCAGCGGCTCGATGTCGCCGGCCGGAACCGCCCGTCGCTTCCCGAAGAACAGGGAATCCGGCTCGTTGCACGCGGACAGCACGGCCCAGAGTGCCTGCCGCCGCTCGTACCCGAAACAGGCGAACGCGCCGGCCAGGGCCAGCTTGAGCAGCGCGTGCGTAGGGAGCTTCGTGCGCCGTACCAGGTCGGGAAGAGCGGCAAACACCCCCCCCACCCTCCTGGCAGCCAGCAGGCGGTCGGCTGCCTGCCTCGGCAGGTTGCGCACCAGCAGGAACCCGAGCCGCAGGGCAATTGGAGTGGATTCCAGCGTACATTCCCACTCGCTGGCATTGACGCAGATGGTGCGCACCTCGAGCCGGTGGCGGCGACAATCCTCGATGATCGATGCGGGCGAGTAGAAGCCCATGGGCTGGGAATTGATCAGCGCTGCGGCAAACGCCTCGGGGTGATGGCACTTGAGGTATGCGGAGGCGTAGGCCAGCAGGGCAAACGATGCGGCGTGCGACTCGGGAAAGCCGTACTCGCCGAACCCCTTGATCTGGTCCGCAATGCGCTGAGCGTAGTCGGGCGGGATTCCCCGGGCCTCCATGCGTTGCATGAGCTTTGCCAGCAACCCCTCCATGCGGCCGGAGGAGCGCCAGGTTCCCATGGCACGGCGAAGCTGGTCGGCCTCGCCGCCGGTGAACCCGGCAGCGACCATGGCGAGCTTCATGACCTGCTCCTGGAACAGGGGGATGCCGAAGGTACGGCCGAGGACCGGCTCCAGCTCGGGCAGGGGGTAGTCGACCGGCTCGAGCCCCTGCCGGCGGCGGAGGTAGGGGTGGACCATGCCGCCCTGGATCGGACCGGGACGGACGATGGCCACCTCGACGACGAGATCATAGAACGTCTCGGGCTTCAGACGGGGAAGCATGCTCATCTGGGCGCGAGACTCGATCTGGAACACGCCGACGGTATCGGCCTTTCGGATCATGCGGTAGGTGGCCGGGTCCTCGGCCGGGATGGTGGCAAGCTCGAGGTCGATTCCCCGGGGGTGGAGCAGGTCGAAGGTGCGGCGGATGCAGGTGAGCATGCCCAGCGAGAGCACGTCGATCTTGAGAAGGCCGGCATCCTCCACGTCCTCCTTGTCCCATTGGATGACAGTGCGCCCCTCCATGCGGGCGGGTTCCACCGGGACGAGGTGATCGATCGGGAGGTCCGAGAGGATGAATCCGCCCACGTGAATGGAGAGATGGCGGGGAAAGCCGTAGAGCCGGGTTGCGAGCGAGTGATAGGCCTTGATGCGGGGATGGGCCGGCGAAAGGCCGGATGCGTTGACCGCTTGCTCCCACCAGTCCTCCCGGTCCCGGCGGTAGGAAGAAGCAAGGTTGCTCAGGCGGGTCACCTGGGGCAGCGAGAAACCCAGGGCCTTGCCCACGTCCCGGATCGCGCTGCGCGTGCGATAGCGGATGAATTCGGCCACCATGGCGGCCCGATCCCGGCCGTACCGGTTGTAGATGTACTGGATGACCTCCTCGCGGCGTTCGTGCTCGAAGTCCACGTCGATGTCGGGAGGCTCGTTGCGCTCCCGGGAGATGAAGCGCTCGAACAGCAGGTTCCCCCGCACCGGGTCCACCGAGGTGATGCCCAGGACATAGCACACAGCGGAGTTCGCCGCAGACCCCCGCCCCTGGCAGAGGATCTTCTGGCTGCGGGCGAACGACACGATGTCGAACATGGTCAGGAAGTAGTTGGCGTACTGGAGCTCCTCGATGAGGGCGAGCTCGGCCACGAGCTGCCGCTTCACGTCCGGGGGAACGCGGCCTGGCCAGCGCCTGGGCAGGTGCTCCCGGAGCAGGGTCTTCAGCGTCTCCATCGGCGTCATGCCCGGCCGCACCACCTCCCGGGGGTAGTGATAGCGCAGCTCGTCGAGCGAGAAGCTGCACCGGTCCGAGATTTCCAGGGTCCGGTCTGCGGCAGCCGCGTGGTCCTGGTAGATGCGGCGGAACACGGAGGGGTGGAGCAGCGTGAAGTTGCTGTTGGGGATCCCGTCCTCACGGCCGAGCCGATCGACCGTGACACCGAGTCGGATAGCGGCCAGGATGTCGGCCAGGTCCTTGCGGTTTCGCTGGTGGAACTGCACGAACGGCGCTGCCACGAGCGGGATGGCGAGCCGTCCTGCGAGCCCGGAGACTGCGGCAAGCCGCGCCTCGTCCCCCGGCAGCATGTAGCGGGCGATGCCTGCGTACAGGCGGTCGCCGAAGAGCTCCCTGAGCGGCCCGATGAACGGCTCGTCAGGCAGGAACGGATGGATGGCGATGAGGTCGCGGCAATCCGCATCGAGGAGGGTGGCGGTAGGCACGCTGGCACTCCCCTTGTCCGCCGAGGCCCGCCCCCGGCTGATGAGGCGGCAGAGGCCGGCGTATCCTCGCCGATTGCGGGCCAGCAGGACCAGCGGCGGCCCGTCGCTGCGGGTGACGGTGCTTCCCGCCAGCAGCTTGATGCCCGCTTCCCGGGCGGTGATGTGCGCCCGCACGAGGCCGTACACCCCATCCCGATCGGTGACGGCAACGGCCGGCAGGTCGAAAGCCGCTGCCTGCACGACCAGCTCCTCCGGGCACGAGGCCCCTTCCAGGAAGGAGTAGTTGGAGAGCACGGCGAGGGGGACGTAGGTCCTACTCATGCAACCCCACGATCCGGTAGCGGTCGGTCTCCACCTCCTTGACAAAGAGGAAGCGGCCGGCCTGCTCCAGGGTGGCATAGGCATGGCGCACCGTGCGGGCCGCCTCCAGGTCGAAACGCTCCAGCTCGAACAGGGGAACGGGCCGGGAAATACCCGGAACCGGGGGGATGTCGATCAGCGGGGGCAAGGTGCAGGACACGGGCAACCGATCGGGGGGGGGGAGGAGGAAAATGGGAAGATCGGGGGAAGGGGAAGAGGAAAGGCAATAGGACGAAAGACGCCCCCCGCCGCCGCCGCCCACGGCACATTCCACTGCCTCCGGGATCAGCGCAGAGGGAGGGGCGAGGCGAAACAGGGGGGTCGGACGGCCCAGCCGGGCCTCGAGCCGGTTTTCCAGCTCAGCAAGGTCGCACCGGGTCTTCCTGCGCACGGCCAGGGAGAACAGCTCGACATCCCGCTGCGGCTCCGGGCACGACTGGGACAGGCTCACCCGGCACTCGGCCAGCGGATCGGGAAGCACCACCTGCGCCAGGCGGAGACGGCACAGGTCGAGCAGACGCCGCGAATTCCGGCCGGCCTGCGCCAGGGTCACATCCACCCCAACCTCCCGCCGGTGCTCGGTGGTCAACGCCAGGTGCAGGCTGCAGACCAGCCGGTGCGTGCGGGAGCACTCCCGCTCCAGGTCGGCCAGCACTCCCGCCAGCTCCGCCAGCAGCGACTCCAGATCGATGATCGGCGGCGAGAACGAGAGGGAACGGACGAACGGCTCCCACTCCCGGAGAAATCGAATCCTCCGCTCGACCTCGGGTGACCGGGCGGCATACAGGAGCAGCTCGCGGCGCTCCTCCGGGATGAGCTCCCGCAGGATGACCGGGGAATGACGCACCAGGTCACGCACCTTCTTCAGCCCCAGATGGGAAAAGAGGTGGGAAAAAAAACGGTTCACCTCCGCGGCCGCAAAGAACTCGGGCAGGCTGGCCAGCGCCTCGAGCGGAAGCCCCTCGACGAAACGTACCTCCCGGGGTCCGGAAAGAAACGCCGGCTTCCCTTCCTTTGCCAGGAGGCGACACCCCAGCCGAGCGGCTGCCAGCGAATCCGCAACCGCAATCCGGCAGGAGAACCCGGCTGCCGCCACGGCCTCGGCAAGCGCCGCAGCCAGGTGGGCCTCGCTGTTTCCGTGCAGGTGCAGGGCCGGGGCGAAATCCACCACCAGCTCCTCGCTGGAAAAGCTCCCCACCCGAGGCGTCACCTTCAGCAGCACCTCGGCCAGGGGCAGCAGATCGGCGTCGGACGGGGCGGGGGGCTGGGGGAACAATGCCAGGTCCGCATGCAGCGCGGTGGCCTCCTTCACCCGCATGCCCGGAACGATTCCCGCCATCCGCGCATGCCCGTTGCACTCTGCGATCCGCTGCCGGCCGTTGTGGAATGCCACCGGCCGGCAACGGTACTGCGGCTCCTCCCGGCAGAGAAGCTGAATCGAGAGGTTCTCGAGCCATACGCACCCCGGCCGTCGAAGGGAAGAGCTCATGGCGAGCTTCCTCGAGATAGGGACGAGGGGGAGATGGTCCCCTCGCAAGCGGTACGAGGTGGCAATTCAGTCTGAGCGCCAGATTGGTGCCGATTGCAAGGCGCGACCGAGCTGGCCGAATGAGGCGTGGCACAAGCCACGTCGCAGTGAGGCGGCGACGGAGCAACACCGCAAGCGGTACGAGGTGGCAATTTTT
>VGRX01000116.1 GCA_016875215.1 Deltaproteobacteria bacterium | reverse complement strand
CCCCTGCCGACACGCGGCGGCGCCGGACCACGACCACCCGTTGCTGCACGGGAAGGCCCGGGTCGACCTGGCCGAACTTATGGCCGGAGAGGTGTTCCGAGGGCGCCGTTACTACGCTCCGAGCATCGTGGGTGGCACCGACCTGTTCGGACAGGTCGAGGGTTTCCTTGCGGTGGCAGCGGAGAAGTCGGACGGCAGCTTCCCGCTGATTCTGACGGCACGGGCCGGGAAGGGAGGCGTGATCCTCCTGGCCGCAAGCCCGGACCTCCTGTGCACCAGCGGAACCCCGCAATCCGCCCGGACGGCCGGGGAGGATGCGATGCGCAACCTCCTGGCCTTTGCCACCCGTCCCGATTTCGACCGTGGCCGCCCGGCCGTCAGCGTGCCCAGGAGCCCGGTTGTCCAGGCGGTAACGGTCTTTCACGACAGGAACGGCAACGGGGTCAGGGATGCGGACGACGCGGGACTCCCGGGAACGACTTTGACATACGACTACGAGGACTTCCTCACCGATGCCGCCGGACGTGTCGCCGTCCCCGTGGATCCTTGGGAGCCGTCGCTCCTGTTCGTTCGCGTGCCGGACGGATGGACTGCGGAGAAGTGGTACCTTGACATGCGGGATCCTGGACCGCACGCACTCGGGTTGCAGGAGGCACGGTCCGATCAGGGGGGCGGTGTCGGCATCGCTCAGCTCAGCGACACGCACCTGGGCCGCATCGACCTTCCCGAAGACAGGGCCGTCCTGTCCATGTTTGCTGCCGACCTCTCCCGGAGGCTCGGTCCCGATACGCTGTTCGCCTTTACCGGGGACAACACGCATACAGGGAGCCTGGCGGAGCTGGAGGCATTCCGGTCCGCATTGCCGCGGGGGCCGCAGCCGGTTCTCACGGTCATGGGGAACCACGACTGGGGGAACGGACCGGACAAGGGGCGGCTGTTCCGGGAGGTGCTTGGGCCGACCCACTTCGCACGGGAGTGGAACGGCCGGCTGTTCGTGGCGGTTCCGCGACTCGAGACCCATGCCAGGGCCAGGCGGTGGCTGGCAGGGACGATCGAGGGCTCGCACCTTCCCGTTGTGCTGCTCGTCCACTACTTCCCCAAGCGCAGCACGTTCGACAAGCTTCCCCCGGACAAGGTCATCGCGGTCCTCAGCGGACACTGGCACGGGGACATGGTCACGACCCGCAACGGGGTGGTCAACATCAACTCCCCCCCCGCGCTGATGGGGGGATGGGACTTCTCGCCGGGCAGCGCCCGCGTGGTCCGGCTCGATGCGGGGGGCGTGGCCCGTGCCGACCTCGTCCCGATGGCCTGGGCCGCTCTCAAGGCACAAGGGGAGGGTGGCGAGGCCGACCGGGATCGGAACGGGAAGGCAGGGCCCACCTCCCAAGAGGGCCGGGAGGTGGGGGACGGCCAGCCGGCGCCAGGTCGCACATCGCAGGACGGGAACGCTGCGACGGAGGCAGCCGCCGATGCAAGTCAGATAGCCCGGAGCCCGTCGGACAGCGGGCCGGAACCGGTCTGGACGGCCAGCGTGCCCGGACGTGTGCTGCTGGCTTCCCCGGTCGTCGCAGGCAGCCGTCTGCTGGTCCCCTTCCGGTCTACCGGAACGGTCGGCGGGGACGGCGGGATCTGCGCTCTCGATCTCGGCGCAGGCACGCCGGAGTGGTGCCTGTCGACAGCGGCCGGCGTTGCCAACGACCTGGTCGTCTCAGGAGGCACGATCGTGCTGGCCGAGGTGGACGGCACGGTCCAGGGAGTCGCTGCCCGGGACGGGGCGGTTCGCTGGCGGACCCGGCTGGACGAGGCCGTGCGGGCGGAGTACGTGGAGCACTACCTCCATTCAGGGGCGGTGCTGAGCAAAGGGGTTGCGTACTTCTGCTACCAGGGGGGGCCGTTCGGAGTGGAAGTCGATTCCGGGCGCATCGCCTGGACTGGAGAGCAGTTCGGTGGTCTCGACGCGTTCGTCCATTCCCGGGGTGTCGTCGTCGGCGACAGCCTGTTCTGCGGAGCGTTTCTCGGCGGGGTGTACCGGTATCGGCTCAGCGGGAGCGGCCCCGCCCCCCGGGAGCGGCTCGTGAAAGGGAACGTTACGGCCGACCTGTCAGCCCACGAAGGGCTTGGCGTCCTGACCCGCGACGCACTGCTTTCGCTCGATCCGTTGTCCGGGAAGATCGGCGCCAAGGCCCGCGTGGACTACGCGGTGCTGCCTGTTGCGGCAGCCTGGGGGGAGTTCGGACCGTTCGTCGCGGACGGCAACGAGGGGGTCCGCCGTCTGGGGAAGCGGAACGGGGGCCGGGCCTGGCGTCTGGCGCTGCCGTCCGGGCCGCTCTCTTTCGCCCTGAACCTGCGGGAAGCGTCGGGGCTCATCGGGTCCCCGGTCGCGGTCGGCCGGTCGGTGCTGGTCCCCGGAACGGACGGCGTGCTGCGCGTGGTCTCGGCCAAAAGCGGCCTCTTGACCGGGGGATTCGATGCCGGCGGTCCGCTGGTGTCGACCCCCGCGGTCCATTCCGGCACGGCCTACGTGGCAACCTACTCGGGCCGAGTGCTCGCGGTTCCGCTGGGGAAGAAGGAACGGAACTGATCGGGCAAGGCGCCGCTGCCCGGTCGAAGAGCCGATTTGGCCGGCAACCATCGAGCATGACGGATGACCGATGGTCGACAAGGTCCTGTCTACTGAGACTGGCAGCAGCGCCCACCGACATCGTCGTACATACCGCCGACGGGAGGGTAGGGGATCCGCCCGGCCGCGCGGGTGTCGAATGCCGCACCGGCGCCTGAAGCGGCCTCCGGTCGCCAGGACGAGCCCCGAAGCACCCGCTGCGGGTTCGGGAAGAAGCAGAACGTGTTCCCGTCGCACGGCCCCTTGGGGTCGTTCGGCTCAGACTGCTCGTAGTAGAGCGGATCGTACCAGTCGAGCACGAACTCCATGAGGTTGGCATCCATGTCGAGCAGTCCGAAGGGGGAAGCGGACTGAGGGTACTGTCCTGCCGGTGCGACCCAGCCGAACCCGTCCTCCTCGGCAGGCAGATAGGCGTTCCCGGACGTCTGCCCCCACTCGTTCCCCCAGGGCCAGATGCGATTGTCGGTTCCTCTGGCAGCAAACTCCCATTCGGCCTCGGTGCACAGCCGCTTGCCTGCCCACTCGCAGTATGCCTTGAGCTGGAACCAGTCCGCGCCGTTCAGCGGGAACCAGTCCGCGGGATCCTTGAAGAGCGTGGACAGATCCTCGAACGGAATGACCATCGACATGGGCACCAGCATGATGTCGATCCCCTCGGTCAATCCTCCATCGAGGATTTCCACCGGCTGCGCCGCGTCGAAGAACGGGTAGACCCCGACGAAGTCCTCAATCCCCGGAGTGCCGGGCGACTCCGGCGGCAAATCGATCATGGCCGTGACGAAGAACTCCCCCTCGGGAACGACGTCCATGGTCCACGTCACCGGCATCTCCTGCAGTTGCACGGGGAAATGCGCATAGACCTTCTTGGGGGGGAAAGAGAGCGCAATGGCGACGCTTGCGGTCACCGGGAGCAGGTCGTGGCATCCGAGACAGTCGAGGGTACCGGTCATCGAGCCCTTTCCGGGGCCCGGAGGAGGAAGCTGCTCGGTCTCGGGCTCGGGGCAGATGAGCGGGTCGGTGCAGGCGGCCGGAGGGAGATACTCGAAGTCCGAGGGCAGCTCGCACGCTCCGGCCAGGATGCACTGGAGGTACATCGGCCCCAGGATCTCGACCTGGTCGATCCGGAACGGCGCCAGCGTCACGGCATGCACGGGGATCTCGTCCGCTATTCCCTGGAGGCAGTTCACGTACTCGATGTAGGGCTCGTAGTAGGGGGCGAGGAGATCGCAGTGGCCTAGGGGCGTCCCCATCTGGAAGGTGTCACCCGGGACGTCGCACATGGGCACAGGATCCAGCAGGTTGCCTCCCGGCTGCCCGCACAGCTCGAACTGGAAGGGAGGAAGAACCGTCTCCGGCAGCTCACCATCGTCCCCGGAGGTCTCGTCACCGTCCCAGGCATCCCCGTCAGCGACTTCCTCCCCGGACGCCTCGTCACCGTCCCAGGCATCCCCGTCATCGACTTCCCAGGGGCCGCATCCGTCCGCAAGGTCGCAGTCCGGACCGGTGCTGCCGTCCGTCTCGCTTCCCTCCTCAACCGAGTCGGCAAGATCAGGAAGACCCGGTTCCCCGGAGTCGATGTCGAGGCCATCCATCCAGGAGAAGTCGTGCTGCTGTTCCGGGCCGGGCCCGTCTCCAGCGCGATCACCGGATGTCCGCACGTCGAGGTCGCCGAGGCCGGCGCTCTCCAGGGCATCCTGGATACCCGAATCGGTCGGCTCAGAGCGGGACGTTGAGCAGGCCTGGAGCCAGGCGAGCGCAATGAACGGGACCCAAAGACATCTCATATCGCTGTCCCTCCCGGGGGGCGACACAACAACCTCGTCTGTCTGCAATGATAAGGTGGCGCGTGCGCGTGTGCAAGGTCCGAAACGTCAGGGACGAGAGGGAGAACGGACGATCCGGGTCAGGGCCAGGGCGAGGACCAGGAGCAGCAGCAGGGCCGCGCCGGCGGACGGTGTGGCGGACGTGGCGCAGCCGCCGCCGCCCTTCTTCTTCTGGCTCATGATGATGTCGCCGTCCTCCTGTCCGGAGGCTTCGCCCGAGAAGTCCTCGCTGACCGCCCCATCCGGGGTTCCCGGGGCATCCTGTCCGCCCATGTCGGGCTTGGGAATGGTCGTGTCGTCCCGAGGCGCCAGGTCCTCCTCAATCCACTCGGGGAAGGCAGCGTCCGGGGCCGTCACTTCCGGCTGGACGACGTCCCCGGGCCAGGAATCGTAGTACGGCTCGACGACATCGGGTTGCTCCTCGACCGGGATGTCGACGCACTCGCCGAGGATGCACCAGGTGCCGGCCGGGCAGCTCTTGGGCTTGCCCCCGCACCCGTCGGGCGAGCAGGTGTCGTCCACGGTGCAGGGGTCGCCGTCGTCGCACGGTTCGGTGGTCGGGACCGGGACGCACTGGCCGTTCTCGCACGCACCGGTGATGCAGGTACCCACGATACCGGAGCAGTCCATGGGCTGTCCGCCCTCGCAAAGGCCGTCCTTGCACGTCTCCCCCTGGGTGCAGGGGTCGCTGTCGTCACAGAGGCCGATGATCGGCTTGCCGTAGCACACCCCCTGGATGCAGGCCGGCTTGACGCACGGACCGGCAACGAACTGGGAGCAGTCCTTGGGAGCCCCGGTGCACTGACCGTCCACGCACCAGTCCCCTTCCGTGCACGCGTCGCCGTCGTCGCAAGCTCCATCGACCGGGGCCGGCTCGCAAGCGCCGCCGAAGCACACCCCTGCAAAGCAGCCGGCGTCGAGCGCGCTGCAATCCATGGGGGAACCCTCGCACACGCCGCCGATGCACTTGTCGTTGACGGTGCATGAATCCGCGTCGTCGCACACGGCCTCGATGGGGGAGGCGATGCAGACCCCGGCCTGGCACATGCCCACAACGCAGGTCCCGTCAAGGGCGGAGCAGTCCATTCCCGTACCGAAGCAGACACCCGCAGCACAGGCATCGCCCGTCGTGCAGGGATCGCCGTCGTCGCAGGCGCCTTCCTTCGGGAGTGCAACGCAGGCGCCGGCCTGGCACTTGCCGGTCATGCACGATGCATCCAGAGCGGTGCAATCCAAAGGCGTCCCCTTGCAGACCCCGGCCGTGTAAACGTCTCCCGTCGTGCAGGCATCCGAGTCGGCGCACGGAGTCCCGTCGGGGGCAGCCACGTCCAGTGCGAAGAGGACATCGGTGGAGCCGTAGTCGGTCGACAGGCGGATCTTCACGTTGACAGTTCCCGGCAGGCTCTGAGCCTTGGTCCAGGCAAGCACCCCGGAGGTCCAGTCGATGCTCATCCCGTCCGGTGCGGAAAGCAGCTTCCACTCGAAGGGAAGCTCACCGATGCCTTCCAACTTGGCCGTCCAGGGCTGACCAATGAGCGCTGCCGGGAGCGCCTGGGTGGTGACCGCAGCGAGCTGAATCGACTTCGCATACGTCACCTCGATGCCGACGAACGGATTCTCCGTGAACTGGAAGAGCGCCTCGCCATCCTTGCCGTAGGGGGCCCACAGCTCCGGATGGAACGGCATCCAGCGGGTCTTCCACTGGCCGCCCGTGGCCGTCCAGAACAGGATGTCGGTGTACTTGTTGCTGAACTGCTGCACCGCCACGGGGACCGTGGAACGGTATGTCACCGGAGTGATCGCGTTGAGCGTCGTGTCGGGCGGCATGAGCAGCAGGTTCGAGCTCTGCGCGGTCGCGGTCTTGTAGGTGACGTTGTCCGCCCAGTCCTGCGGATAGAACTTGTGAGGAACCGCGATCGGCTCGAACAGGGTCAGGTAGGCATAGCCGAGCACCTGGCTGCCATGGCCCGTCTTGGTGGGGTCGAACGAGTCGTACAGGTCTCGGACGATGGCGTAGACGGAGGCGTTGACCGTGGCAAACATGACCCACCGGCCGACCTGCTCGACGTAGCCGGACGTGTTGACGCTGCCGGTTCCGCCGATGGCGTCGTACAACGTGCCGGAGTCCTTGTAGATGTTGCGGAAGAAGGTATTCGCGAAGCGGCCGATGTCCAGTGCATCGAAGATGCTGCCTGCCTGGAAGGAGCGATAGGCGAAGCCCGCAAGAACCGAGCCGGACGAGATGTTCTCCCCGGGGGCCTTGTACTGGCCGCCTGCGTAGTTCCAGACATAGGCGCCGTTGGCCTGGAGGGTGAGCTGGCCCTTGACGCGCTTGGCAATTGCAGCGGCCTTGGCCGCGTATGCAGCATCTCCGGTGGCCGTGTGCATGGCCAGGAGGGTGAGGCCGAGCGCAGAGGAGGCGCTCAGCGGGACCTCCTTGCCAGCCTCGGGAATGAAGGTGGCGTCCGCTGCGAAGGTGTAGTATCCCTCGCCCGCCCCGGGGCCGTCCTTCCAGGTCGCGTCGTGGTACGAAAGCGTCTCCTTGACCTTGAGCACGTAGTTATCCGCCTTCTCCTTGTAGGTGGTCCCGTCGGCAGCGGTGAGGCTCCAGAGCGAGTTGTTCGCGTACACGTCCGCGGCGAACTCCGCCATCGGCCAGGTGATGAGCCCGCTGTGGAAGACGTGACAGTACGGCTGCTTTCCGGCCTGGAGGTTCAGGTTGCGCCAGCAGGCGGAGGAGGCGCCGTTGTACTCGGTGACGCCGGCAGCGTCGTCCCGGGCCTTGAGCACCCAGTCCACATGGTCGACGAGCCGATCGAGGTAGACGCGGTCACCGGTGGCGCGGTACATGATCACGTAGCTGGCAAGCACGTAGCTCTCGTTGGTTGCCAGGACGGACGACTCGTTGTTCGACTTCTTGTAGCCGTCCCCCTTGTTGAGGGCGTAGTTGGCGGCCTCGTACCGGACGCGTGAAGTGACGGCTCCGGCTTCGGCAGCGAGGGTCGACAGAGCGACCATGACCGTGAGGACCGTCGTCGCCTTGAGAAAGTCTGCGCTCTTGCACATATGCTACCTCCAGCGGATGTAGTGAACGGGTCTCGACACCGTCCCACCTTATAGTCTGACAGCCCTGTGAAGTCAATCCCCTGGGCGCGCGTTGGACCGGGTGGGGAGTTGTGTGTATAATCCACCCGGTCGAGGACGGGAGGGAAGGGCCGGTATCCTTCTGGAGGGTTGCGCATGCGTGGCATTTCGGACCGGTTCGTGTGGGTCGCAGCGGTAGTCCTTGTTCTGCTGTTGCCGGTTGGCTGGTGCGGTTGTTCGGATGCTCCGGCAGCGCACATAGCGTTTTCCGATGATGCTCCGGGGGGGCCGGAAGACTCTGGCTTTGAGACGGCGCCGGTGGAAGGGCCGTGCGTTCCGGATTGCAGCGGCAAGGTCTGCGGGGCCAGCGGCTGCCCTGACGTCCAATGCGGGCAGTGTCCCGCGGGCACGTACTGCGGCAAGGACTTCGACTGCCATGTCGGCGAGTGCGATCCCGGCAGCCGGTCGTGCATCTCGGGCGGAGTGGCAACCTGCCTGGGCGAGACCGAGGGGTGGTCTGCCCCGGAGCCCTGCTCTGAGCCGCTTGTGTGCATCGACGGGGGATGTGTGCAGCCGCAGCAGGAATGCCTTCCGGGGAGTGCCACGTGCTTTGGCGGCAGTGTGGCGGTATGCTCTTCGGACGGGTCTGGCTGGGGACCGCCTCTGCCCTGTCCCGCGGGGCACAAGTGCTCAGGCGGTCTGTGCGTATCGACCGTTCCGCAGGATTGCAAGGGGCTGCTCCAGTGCATGCTGGGCGGGGCCTGTCCGGATCCCAATCCCTCCATGTGCTTCCCCGACTGCTTCAACGGGGCGCCATCGCAGGCCGTGGACCCGGCGATGGTGCTCTACTCGTGCATGTACGGGGCGTGCGGCAAGTGGGGACCGGGGGAGGCGTGCTACAACAACCAGCAGATCACCGGGTGCGCTGCCGCGCTGGCGGCGTGCAACGAGGCAGCCTGCGTTCCGAGCTGCACGGGCAAGCAGTGCGGTCCGGACGGTTGCGGGGGGACGTGCGGGAGCTGCGGCCCCGGGGCCACCTGCCTGCCGACCGGGACGTGCCAGGGTTGCACGCCCCAGTGTGCCGGCAAGCAGTGCGGCGCCGACGGCTGCGGCGGAAGCTGCGGCGATTGCGCCCCGGGGCAGGGATGCTCGAACGAAGGGCTGTGCCAGGGGTGCCAGCCCAACTGCTTCAACAAGCAGTGCGGTCCCGACGGGTGCGGGGGCGTTTGCGGCTTCTGCCCGGGACAGAGCATCTGCTCGGTGCAGGGGCTCTGCGTGTGCCAGCCTGCGTGCGGGGGCAAGCAGTGCGGACCGGACGGCTGCGGCGGGAGCTGCGGCACTTGCGGCAACGACACGTTCTGCAACGACCAGGGGTTGTGCCAGGGTTGCCAGCCGGACTGCTGGAACAAGCAGTGCGGTCCTGACGGCTGCGGCGGAAGCTGCGGCAACTGCGGTCAGGGGCAGAGCTGCACCCCCCAGGGCCACTGCCAGGGTTGCCAGCCGGACTGCTGGAACAAGCAGTGTGGTCCGGATGGCTGCGGCGGGCTGTGCGGGAGCTGCCCTGACGGTGTGCCATGCGTCGGCGGGAGTTGCCAGGCGCCCAAGAGCGGGTGCGCCTATGGTCTCAACTGTGCGATCCAGTGCAACTTCGCAGCGGAGTGCACCTGGGGCTGCTACCAGCAGATGGACGAGCAGGGGCAGGAGCTGCTCGAGGACCTCGCCACGTGCGTCGGCTGGAACTGTCCGGGGTTCGGCTGGCAGTGCATCCAGCAGGTGCTCAACGGCGACTGTGCGGACGAGTACTGGTCCTGCGCCAACGACACGTGAAACCCAGACGAGTGCTCACGAATCGGCTGCACCCGTTCGACTCGTCGCTTCGCTCGCCGCTCAGGGCATCGGCCGGCAGGGGAACGAAGGTGCGATCGGGACGGGCGTGCAGCCGTCTACTTTGACAGATCCAGCGAGAGTGTCGGAGTCGATTCGTCCAGGGTGAAGGGAGGGAGCTCGACCAGCTCGGCCTTGCCTTTGGCCGGCACGACTGCCAGCCGCATGGGGCGGCCGTAGGGAACCCTCGGGAGCTTCACGAAGTCCTCGATGGGGGTGCGGCGGTCCAGGCGGACCATGTCGGTAGCGTCCACGAGCCAGAGCTGCGACAGCCCGGCCGGGAGCGTGACGAGCACCGTGCCGTAGCCCGTCTCCTGCAGCACCAGGTCGAGCGACGCCGGAGAATCGTTGTGGACGTCCAGCACCACGTCGGGGAGGGGCGACCGGTAGCCGTAGAGCTTCCCCTCCGAGTATCGGAACGCGACCGCGGTCACGACACGTGACTTGCCCGCCGGGACTTCCGGTTCGAACTCGATCTCCGTCACGCCGTCCTGCCAGTCCGCGAGCTCGGCAGGCCACTGAGAGAGCAGCGGCTCCATGTCCGGTCCCTCGATGCGGAGTGCCACGAACAGGGGCCAGCTCTCGAGGTTGAAAATCCCGAGGCCGTCCCGCAGGGGCATTTCCACGTCGGGACGGGGAGGGGCCTCGAGCTGGAAGCGCACCGTCATCGCCGGTCCGGGCTCCGCACAGGAGACGAGCGCCAGCAGGACGGGGATCGCAAACCGCGAAGGGGACCCCGGCCCCTGTCCCTTGTCACGGTTGGCAGACATTGATCGGTACCGTCAGGTCGTTGTCAGGGTTCGAGTCGCCCATGTCCTGCAGGATCAGGTCGACCTGCTGGCAGGAGGTGCCGGGTGCGCACTCGCCGGTGGACTTGCAGAGGCCGACGCAGAACTGCGCAAAGCCGGCGTTGAAGCACCAGCTCCCCTTGCACTGGGAGTCGCTGTTGCAGCTCGAGCCGGGGCCGAGCTGGCCGATTGCGGTGACGCAGTGCGGGTCGATGTCGGTGTTGGTCTGGTTCTTGTATGCGTGGCAGAACTCATTCCCTCCGCAATCGGAATCGGCCTGGCACGGCTTGAAGCTTCCGAGGTAGGGGGCGCACCCCGGAATCGCCCAGTACAAGTCATCGGCCTCCGAAGGCGTGTCCTGGTCGAACAGGAAGTAGGCCATGTACGGATAGCAGTAGAGGCCGGCGGGGCAGTCCTCGTTCACCTGGCACGCGGACCAGCAGATGTCGATGTTCTTCTCGAACAGGTTGATGCACTGGTTGGTGGCGCACTCGGAATCCTTGGTGCAGAGCTGGCCTCCTGTCTTGGCGCCGACCTTGCCGTTGCAGACGGTGATGATCTGGTTGGGGTTGTCCGGGTTGAGGGCCGGAACGCAGACGTCGGTACCCTTGCACTCGGCATCGCCGGAGCACTCGGTTCCGGGGATGACGCAGGTCGGCAGCTCGGCCTTGCCGGTGCCGACGTTGAACGTCACGAGGCCGCACTCGGTTCCCCCCTTGCAGTCGATGTTGCTCTTGCAGCCGCCGAAACAGACCTTGCCGTCGGAGAAGTTGAGGCAGAAGTTGCTCTTGCAGTCCTTGTCCTCGGTGCACGGGTCGCCTGCGGCCTTGGTGCCGACCGGGTTTGTGCAGTAGGTGCCGAGGGAGACGGGGCCGGTCTGGAAGATGGCGCAGACGCCACCCTTGCCGATGCAGTCAGCGTCGTTGACGCACTTGCACTCGGGCGAGTCGGTGTAGGCATAGGAGCAGGTTCCCGCCTTGCACGATTCCTTTGTGCAGGGGTTGGCGTCGACGCAGTCGGCGTCGCTGAGGCACTTGCCCTTCGGCTTGAACTGGCACTGGGCCTCGATGCAGACGTCCAGGGTATCGGCCTTTCCATCGTCGCAGTCCGCATCCGTGATGCAGCAGAGCGGGTCCGCGGTCTTCACGTTCTGGCACTTTCCGACCTTGCACGTATCGATGGTGCAGGGGTTGCCGTCGTCGCACTCGTCGTCGAAGGTACAGGGGGGGCCTTCGTTGACGCACTGGTTGTCCACGCACTTGTCCGTGGTGATCGGGTTGGAGTCGTCGCAGTCTCCGTCGGTCTTGCAGCAGCCGTCGATTGCCTTTTCAGCGCAATCGTGGTTCTTGCAGACGGGTTCGAAGCAGGGGTCTTCGGGCTTGGGGCAGTCGTCCGCGTCGTTGCACTTGCCGGGCTCGATCGGCTCCTCGGCGCATTTTCCGTCCTTGCAGACGTAGCCTTCCCCGCACTCCTGGTCGGTTTCGCACGGGGGAGAGGCATCGCCCACGGAATCCTCGTCGGAGCCATCCTGCGAGACGACATCGGTCTTTGAGTCGGAAACGCACTTGCCGTTCTTGCAGGTCTTGCCGTCAGAGCACTCGGAATCGATCGTACATTCCGGCGGTGCGTCGACGAGTGTGCAGATCCCTGCCACGCACTTCTGGCCCGGCTCCGTGCACTGGTCGTCGATCATGCAGGTCTTGACGGACGGCTTCTGGGTGCAGAGGCCGACGTTGCACATGAGACCGGTGTCGCAGTCACCGTCTCCAGCAGGCCGGCCTTCGGGGCCTGCCCGCAGGAGGGCGCCCAGAGGAGGGGAAGCAAGACGAAGAGGTATCCGCTACGCATGATGTCTCCCCAGTGCAGTGCGAAGAATCCGGATGGATGCGGCAAGGAGCCCGAAGAGGAGCAGCCCGGAGGTGGCAGGAGGAGTTCCGGGGCCGCACCCGGACTTCTTCCCGCCGGCCGAGAACACGATACCGCCGGCTTCCACCTGCACTTCATCGGCCCCCGCATCCGTGGTCGTGACCGCCACATCGGGGGCCGGGGTCGTGCAGGCGCCTTCATCGCAGCCGTACAGGCACCGTTCGACCAGCTCCTGCTGAGCTCCGCAGGAATCGTACCAGAAGACCGCATCGTCGATGCAGCCCTTGTGGTCGTGGGGCGTGCACTCCGTCGGGTCGATGCATGCGTCGTCGACGCAACTGAGCCCGGGGTCGCACAGGCCGCACACAGAGCCGCAGCCGTCCTCGCCGCACTCCTTCCCCTCGCACGCGGGCAGACAGTCCTTCACGCAAGCGCCCGACTCGCACGCCTTGCCCGGACCGCACGGACCGCAATCGCCGCCGCAGCCGTCGGGCCCGCACTCCTTTCCGTCGCACACCGGAGCGCACGTGGAGGAGCACGCAGCGTACACATCCGCATACGGCCCCGTCACCGCTTGAGCGATGCAGTTGGGGGGGGATTCGTCGTTGCAGAACAACCCGAGGCAATCCAGGAGCGCTTTGATCTGCTTCTTGGCGGACGGGAGGGCTTCGTCCCAG
>VGRX01000115.1 GCA_016875215.1 Deltaproteobacteria bacterium | reverse complement strand
GGAGCCGAGGAAGAGGCCGGGGCCGCCGCCGAGGAAGATGCGAAGGTCCGAGCCGAGGAAGAGGCCCGAGCCGCAGCGGAGGAGAGAGCCCGGGAGGTTGCTGCCGCAAGGAGCGGAACCTTCGGCGGGAACGGGGACGAAGGCAATGGGGTGACCGTCGGCCGCGAAGGCCGGATCGACGGATGGACCCTGCTCGGCTGGAGTCTCGTGGGGGGCGGGGCACTGCTTGTCGGCGGCGGCGCTGCCATGCACTGGAAGGCGTTCGACTCCGCAGACGAGGCGGATGCGCTTGACCCCTTCCTGCCCGACTACAACAGCCGGTTTGACGACCGCATCGACAGCGCCCGGACGTGGCAGGGGCTCAGCGTCGCAAGCTACGTTCTCGGCGCGGTATCGATCCTGGCGGGGCTGGATGTCCTGTTCTCGTGGCCCCTCCCCGTCCGAAGGATCTTCGGTTCCGATGTCGCCGGATGGAGGCTTCTGCCCGGGGTGACCCCCGACGGAAGCGCAGGGCTCACTTTCGAGCTGCCTTTGCCTTGAGTCCAGGAGGGGAGCGGATGCGGTCGACGGTTGCGCACTGGTTATTCCTGCTCGTCCCGATGCTTGCGGTCGCTTGCATCAAGGAGGTCGAGCGCAAGGTCCCCTACAAGGCCGACGCCGTGACCGGCGAGGCGGTCGAGGCCGATGCGACGGCTGACCTGCCTGCCGATCGGGACTCCCTGGTTGAGATCCACGATCTGCGCGGCGACCCGGACGACTTGCTCGACGCGACGAAGGACGAAGCCGCTCCTCCCGAGATGGTCGAGCAGGCCGAGCACGAAGTCGGTCCGGACGGTGGGACCTTCCTCTTTACAGGAGGCGTGCTGCTGGTCGTTCCGCCCGGAGCGCTGTCCAAGAAGGTGACCATCGGCGTGAGCGTCTCATCGCAGGAGCTGCCGGATGACGCCGTGGCCGTGACCGGTGTGTTCGACCTGGCTCCCGCAGGCACCAAGTTCTCGAAGTCGGTGGTGGTGCGCCTTCCCCTCGTCAGCCCCGAGGACGTGGAGGCCGACAAGTGGGCCCTGGTCAAAGGCTTCGTGGGCGGAGACGGGCAGTTCGAGACCGTGCCGGCCTGGCCCGACCTGGCCAGCGGCCTGGCGTGGGTCCAGCTCAGCCACTTCTCAGCGGTCTTTGCGGGCTACGGGCAGCAGGGGAGCACCTGCCTCTCCTTCGAGCTGTGCAACGGAAAGGACGACGATTGCGATGGCCAGACGGACGATGAGCCTTCGTTCTCCGAGCTGTCGGGTTGCAAGACCGCCGGACCGGTCTGCACGGGCCTGGCGAAGATCGTGTGCGAGGAGGGGAAGTGGAAGTGTGACTACTCGGCAACGAATCCCGAGTTCTTCGAGGAGGAGGAGACCCTCTGTGACGCAGTGGACAACGACTGTGACGGGCTGACCGACGAGGGCATCGCAGGGGACGTCAAGGACCTTCCTGAGGCCCTCTGCAAGTCGAAGGGGGTGTGCAAGGACGCTGCCGTCAAGGCCGCCTGCACCGCCGGGAAGTGGATGTGCGACTACTCCAAGGTCGCGTCGTACCAGGGGAGCGCCGAGCTTACCTGCGACGGCAAGGACAACGACTGTGACGGGGGGGTGGACGAGGGGGTGTGCAACAGCGGCGAGCCGTGCCCCGACGACGGGGCGTGCAAGCAGGGGCACTGCGTGCTCCCGCTCGGTGGGGCCGACGTTTCGTTCTGTACGCTCGAGTCCGAAGCGTGCCTCGCAGTCGGCGACGAGGCCGAGCTGGTCGAGGTGGGAGATGGATCCAGTTGGTGCGGCCCGGAAGGGAAGACCGTCCTGGACTGCGCCAAAGGGGCCTGGTCCAAGCCCATCCCCTGCTCGCTTCTGTTCCCCCTGAACCCCAAGTGCGACCCGGTCCTGCACGAGTGCGTGGGCGGGTGCAACAAGGACGAGGAGTGCGGAGACGACGGCGACCTGTGCAACGGCGTCGAGGTGTGCGTCGACGGCGGGTGCAAGGTGGACAAGTCGACCATCGTGTTCTGCCCCGAGGGGAATACCTGTGCGGACAACCTCTGCCAGCCGGAGACCGGCAAGTGCGTGCTCCAGGCGAAGAACGAGGGTGCTGCTTGCGACGACGGGCAGAAATGTACGGGCTCGGGGAAATGCGAGAAGGGGCTGTGCCAGGAGGGGACCAAGATCAGCTGTGTGGATTCGGACGACGATCCCTGCACCTTCGACTTCTGTGATCCGGCGACGGGCAGTTGTGCGCATGATGCCGCCCCCAACGTCGGCAAGGCCTGTGACGACGCCAACCAGTGCACCGCCGGCGACGTCTGCAGCGCGGACGGCGCGTGCGAGGGGAACGGCAAGCTCTGCTCCGACGGGAACTCGTGTACCGACGACGGATGCGATCCCGCTACGGGGGGCTGCATCTACCCACCCAAGCCGGGGGGGCCGTGCGAGGACTCGGATCCGTGCACGGGGACCGGCCAGTGCAACGCGGAGGGCAAGTGCATCGCTCCGCCCGTGGACTGTAGCGACTTCAATGACTGCACGCAGGACGCGTGCGATGCCGCGGGGGCCTGCGTTCATGCGCCGGTCACCGAGGGGCAGAACTGCATCTTCCCGTCTTCGGAGCCCGGGGCCCAGGATATCTGCACCCCCTTCGGGAAGTGCGGCGTGGCCGGCAATTGCAAGGCCGGGGCGGACCTGTGCGGCTGCCACGTCGATTCCGACTGCACGGCGAAGGACAAGGACCTGTGCGACGGCCTTCTGACGTGCCAGTTCGCCGGCCAGGTGTTCGACTGCCTTCCGCTTCCGGACAGCGCCGTGACCTGTGGCACGGGGCAGGACACTGCGTGCACGAAGAACAAGTGCAATCCGGCCACCGGCGCCTGCGCCCTGACGAGCCTGCCGAACGGCACCCCCTGTCAGGACGGTTCGGCCTGTACCTTCGGCGACTCGTGCCAGGACGGCCTGTGCGTCGCGGGACCGGCCCTGGATTGCGAAGACGACAACGATTGCACCGTGGACTCGTGCGAGCCGGCCACCGGGTGCAAGTACGCCAAGGCGAAGGCGGGAAGCCCGTGCAACGACGGAGAACCGTGCTCCATAGCGGACAAGTGCGACAACTCGGGGAACTGCATACCCGGTGCCCCGAAGACCCCGCCTTGCTCGGACGGTGACATCTGCACCGAGGATACCTGCACCGAGGACGGAAGCCTGTGCCTGTTCCCCCCCATCCTCGGATGCTGCAAGAGCGCCGGTGACTGCAGTCCGGGGAAGGTCTGCTACGAGCAGAGTTGCTGCAGCCCGGTCTGCGAAGACGCCGTGCTCGGCAAGTATGAATGCGGTGACGACGGGTGCGGGACGCCCTGGGGCGTCTGCTCCGGAGCGGCGGTGTGCTCGAAGCGGAAGTGCTGCTCGCCGAACTGCATCTCTCCACTCAAGGTGTGCGGAGATGACGGCTGCGGCGGGAGCTGCGGCACTTGCGCGGCCGGCAAGGTCTGCACCAAGAACTTCACCTGCTGCACCCCCAACTGCGCCGGACGGGTGTGCGGAGGGGACGGCTGCGGGGGGACCTGCGGTACCTGCGCTCCCGGTACCATCTGTTCCGAGGCCACCGGTATCTGCCAACCTTGTACCCCCGTCTGCGGCGGGAAGGAGTGCGGTCCGGACGGTTGCGGCGCCGTATGCGGCCAGTGTCCGGCAGGGCACCCCTGTCTGGCGAACGGGACCTGCTGTACGCCTCAGTGTGCAGGGCTGGAATGCGGCGATGACGGTTGCGGCGGCACGTGCGGCACCTGCGCCGCGTGGGAGGAGTGCAGCAAGGGTCTCTGCGAGTGCGGGAAGTGCTGTCTGAATGACGTGGATTGCGGCGCGTTCGAGGATTGCAGCGGCACGATTCCTGGAAGCCAGGAGAAGATCTGCAAGGAGAAGCTGAGGCTCTTCTTCGAGGGGTTCGAAGGGCAGAACCCCGGCCAGCCATCCCCCACGTTCAAGTACTTCTTCGATCAGACAAACCCGTGGGCGGTCAAGGACGCTGCCGGTGATCCGTTCCTGGCAAACACAGGCACGCGCAGTCACCGCTACTATCGGGTGAAAACGGACGACGGCAGCTACTTCTACCGAAGCGTCTGGATCCCGTCCGTGCCGGAGGGCGGCAAGTCGATGCTCAGCTTCTTCGCCCGTTGCACGAACAAGCAGGTCCAATGGACCCTCGATGTCTCTGTGGGAGGGAAGGTCGTTGTCACCGTGACCCAGGCCACGTGCGACGGGTTCTGGCACCGGTTCGTCGCAGACGTGACGTCGCAACCCTCGGGAAAGGCGGATATCAAGTTCAGGATGAAGAAGACGGTCCAATTCGGTGCGGAACTGCTGATCGATGACGTCGCGCTCCTCGTATCTGCGTGCCCCGAGCCGATCGAATGCGCTTCCTGGTCGGGCCAGACCGGGGAGTGCAAGCTGGCAAGCGTGGCTCCGGACAAGTGCTTCATCGACCTCATCTGCTACGACAGCGGGGCCGTGCACCCGGAGATTTCCTGCGCCCTGTGCAAGCCCGGGTCCAACAGCCAGGACTGGACGCCGGACGACTCACTGTGCAGCGACGGAAACCCCGCCACCAAGGACATCTGCGACATCAAGACCATCAAGGGGTGCTACAGCTTCTAGAAGGGCTGGTAGAAGCTCAGGACACCGTTGAACCCTCCCCCCGCCGCGCCCAGGACAGGCAGCAGGTAGGCCAGGTCGAACGAGAAGATGCTCGGCATGACCCCGAACAGATCGAAGTGGGGGCGAAGTCCAACGCCGACGTCGGTCCAGATGTTCTGCGGCCTCCCCACGTGGGACAGCTCTCGTCCCACGGTCGCGGCGTCGATGAACAGGGCCACCTGCAACCCGTTGAGCCACACCACGTCCCCAAGGTTCCTCGTCCGACTCCGCATCAGCATCAGCCGGTACTCAAGGCTGGTCGACACCCGGTGCACTCCGGGGAGAGCGTAGGTGGCCAGGGCCCGGAGCCCTTCCGCCCCTCCGGTAGCCGGGATCTCCCACGGCGGGAGCCAGCCGCCGCCCGTGTCCAGGTTCAGCCGGACCGCGAAGATATGGTCCGGCGACGTACCGAACATCTGCGAGAACATCAGGCCCCCACGGGCGCCGAATCGATCCATTCCCCAGGATGCGACCGGACAAAGGTAGAGGTAGCTCCAGTTCCCCTCGAACGGGTTCATGCGGCTCTGCCGGGTCAGGTGCACGTACGTCAGCATCGGACCGAACGTGCTGCCGCCCTCTCCGTCCAGGGCCACGGCCACGCGCAGCGCCAGCGAGATGCTCTCCGACAGGAAGTTGGGGCGCACCTTCGGTCCGAACGAGTAGCGCCAGCCTGCCGCAGCCGCAACCCGGGAATCGGTCAGCGTCGGTGCCAGGAAACCCATGTGGTGCAGGTTCCACCGGGGTTGCACGTTCAGGTCGGCACCGGCCGAGGGCAGCACGTCACCTCCGCTGAACGACATGTAGGGCCGGTTCACGATCCACTTGAGATCCGGGTAGCTGCGATCGTTCAGCCGGGGGTCGTCCGGTGTGTCCTGCCGCTGCAGGAACACCCCGTGAGGGTCGATGTCGACCGCGGGTCGCTTCCTGAATCCGGCAAGAGAAACGTCGCAGCACTCGTCCGGGCACACGGCCATGGCAAGCTCACCGTGCCGCCCTCTGCGTGCTTTCACCTCGACCGGGTACGCTCCCGAGTCGCCCCGCTTGCACACCCTGGCCACCCACATCCCGTCCACGCGGCGAACGCCGGCAAGCTCCAGATCCACGTCGATGGGGGAAAAGGCAAGCTCCAGCGCCCGCCGCTCCCCGTCCCCCGCTGCCCGGTCCATCAGGGCGGCAGCGAGCGGCTTCCCGCTGCCCAGCGCAGCATCCAGCGCGTCTGCGGTCCGGTCGGCCCCCAGAGTCAGCACGACCAGGCGGGCAGCGGTCCGGGGGGAAGGAACCTCCATCCCCTGGAGATCGGGCAGGCGGGCGATGTCGATGGGCAGCTCCGGCGTGAAGAACATCGATGTCTGGAAGTTGGCCTGCGGATCGCTCCCCATCTTGTCCAGCGAGCCCCAGAACTCGAGGTTCCGGAAGAACCGCCTCAGGAAGATCGGGTCGCTGCTGCCTCGCTCCCAGCTCAGGAACTGGAGCAGGTTCAGCGCAAGAAGGGCGTCGAACACACCCGCGGCACCACGCTCGAGCAGCAGCGCGGCTGCCGTTGCAGAGTAGAGGTTCTCCCGATGCTGCTGGAGCAGCGGAGAGAAGGGAGTCAGCGCAAATGCCAGATCCGCACACAGCACGCCGCCGGGAAAGGGCAGGGCAAGTGACTCGCGCAGCCCCGCCTCCAGGAGCAGAAACGGCCGCTCGGCGACACCACGAGGCCCTTCGCTCTCGGGCATCCCGTTGCCAGGCCCCGCAGCGGACACCGGGTGCTCCAGCGCCGCCGCAGCGGCAGCCATCAACCGCACCGTCCGCTCCGTCCCCGCAGAATCCTCGTCGGTCAGCAGCAGAAGGCGCCTGCCCGAGGCGGTCTGCCCCGCAACCAGCACACCGTCCGGCCTGAACAGCAACAGCGGAGACATCACCGAAGCGAACCGGAAACGCCTCGCCCCCCCCCGCCGGACCTTCGAGAGCTGCGAGTCCACGGCGAGGTAGCCCGCCCGCACACTCGTGATCTCGATGTCGTAGGAAAGCGTAGCGCCCACGGTCGCCTCAGGCTCCGGGGCCGGGAACCAGCCTCCGAACGCGGTCACCCTCCCGTCCAGCGCGCCGAACGGCCCGTACCGATGCGGCATGCGGGTGACGAAAGAGACCTCCAGCCTCAGGTCTGCGGCCGATTCGTCCGCTCCCGAACCCGCTCCGGCCGATGAGCGCTCGAGCCCCTCCGGCCTCACGCCGGCCGGACAGGCGCCGGGATGGGGGATCGGCTGCCCTTCCAGGATCAGAGCACCCAGATCCATGGATCCGGGAGAGAACCCCCCGGGGAAGCGTTGCGGATGCGTCACGTCGCTGAGGTCCGCCTCCGGCTCACGGTACAGGTTGGGATGCTGGCGGATGGAGAGCTTCCCTTCCCGGCACGCCAGCGGGAGCGGAATCCAGGCCGTTCCCGATATCTCTCCTCTGTCCGCGTCCAGTGTCGCGACGACACGCACCTGTGCGCCGCGGGCGCCTCCAGCGGAATCGACCGTGAACGCCGCTGCCCCATCCCGTTGAGGGCAGAGGACGACTGCTGCGCAGAAAAGGGATGAGAGAGCGAGCAGCGCCGAGAATGCCGGCCGTCCCCCCCTGTGCCGCCCCACGTAGCTCCCCGCGGTCCCGCAAGGTGTGGATGGTGGGAACAGGGTCACCCCCAAATCAACCGAGGTCGCTCTCGGTCTCGATGATCCGCCCGACGATACCGTACGCCTGCGCCTCCGAAGCATCCATCCAGTAGTCGCGAAGCGTGTCCTTCTCGACCTTCTGGAGCGTCTGCCCGGTGGCCTGGGAAATGAGATGGTTGAGGCGATCCTTGAGCTTGATCATCTCGCGGGCGTTGATCTCGAGGTCGGACGCCGGCGCCACGACCGTTCCCGCGATGAGCGGCTGGTGGATCATGTAGCGCGCATTGGCAAGGCTGAACCGGCGCTCGCCCGGCACGGCAAGGAAGATCGTCACCCCCATGCTGGCAATGAGCCCCGTGCCCACCGTCTGCACCGGCGCTGTGATGTAGCGGATGGCGTCGTAGATGGCGAAGCCGGACGAGATGGCCCCCCCCCCGGAGTTGATCAGGAGCCGGATGGGCCGCGTCCTGTCCATCTCGTTCAGGACCAGGAGCTGCGTCACCACCTGAGATGCCTGCCGGTCGTTGACCTCTCCCGACAGCAGCACCGTACGCGTATCGAACAACACCCGCCCAGCATGGGACGTCGCATCCAGTCGATCATGCTCCGGCTTCTCGCAGCTCATTCCACCCCTCCGTTTGCCGCCCGACTGTTTACCACGCCACGTCCCTGCTGACAAGCGGCTTGAAAGCAACAAATGCTTTGACAAGCGGCACCGACCCCGGTATTTTAGCCGCCATTGCAGACGAAAGCCTGCAAAATTCTGACAAGGGGGACCTACCGCAACATGAGTGACAAGGATTTGAAGGGCAACGTGGACGAGATGGACGATTTCGGGAAGCTGCTGGCCGAGCACGAGCAGACGCAGTCGGTCAAGGAGGGCGAGATCGTCGAGGGGACCGTGATCTGGGTGTCCAAGGACTACGTCATGGTCGACATCGGTCACAAGTCCGAAGGGCGCATCCCGCTCGATGAGTTCATCGCTCCGGATGGGAAGATCGGCGTTAGCAAGGGAGACCGTATCTCCGTCTACGTCGACGAGTTCGAGAACGAAGACGGCATGATCCAACTCTCCAAGGACAAGGCCGACAAGCTCCGGATCTGGGACGAGATCGACCGGGCTGCCGAGCGCGGCGACCTTGTCGAGGGCGTGATCACCGGCCGGGTCAAGGGCGGGCTTACGGTGGACATCGGAGTCAAGGCATTCCTCCCCGGCTCGCAGGTCGACCTGCGCCCGGTCCGCAACCTCGAGAAGTTCATCGGCCAGCGCTACAAGTTCAAGGTCATCAAGTTCAACAAGAAGCGGGGCAACATCGTGCTCTCCCGCCGCGCCCTTCTCGAGAAGGAACGGCAGGAGCTCAAGCAGAAGACCCTCGAACGCATCCAGGAAGGGTGCGTCGTCGACGGCATCGTCAAGAACATCACCGACTACGGCTGCTTCGTGGATCTCGGCGGCATCGACGGCCTGCTCCACATAACCGATATGTCGTGGGGCCGGGTGAACCACCCGTCCGAGCTGTTCCGCGTCGGTGACGAGGTCAAGGTCAAGGTCCTCAAGTTCGACCCCGAGAACGAGCGCGTCTCGCTCGGCCTCAAGCAGATGTCCGATGACCCGTGGACCAGGGTCGTGGAGAAGTTCGTTGTCAACCAGCGCATCACCGGCAAGGTCGTCAGCCTCACGGAGTACGGTGCCTTCATCGAGCTCATGGAAGGCGTCGAAGGGCTCGTCCACGTCTCCGAGATGTCCTGGCTCAAGCGGGTCAAGCACCCGAGCCAGATGGTTTCCGTCGGCGATGTCGTCGAGGCCGTCATCCTGGAAATCGACTCCGAGAACCGCCGCATGTCCCTTGGCATGAAGCAGGTGGAGGAGAACCCCTGGGAGAACCTCAAGGCCAGCTACCCCGAGGGGGCCGTCATTCGAGCCAAGGTCCGCAACATCACCAACTTCGGCGTCTTCGTCGGTATCGAGGAAGGGATCGACGGGCTCATCCACGTTTCCGACCTCTCCTGGTCCACCAAGCCGAAGAACCCGCTCGAGATGTTCAAGAAGGGGCAGGAGATCGAGGCGAAGGTGCTCAGCATCGACGTCGAGAACCAGCGCTTCTCTCTGGGCGTCAAGCAGCTCCACGGCGACCCGTGGCTCGACATCGAGCGCAAGTTCCCTATCGGAACCGTCATCGAAGGTCCGATCACCAAGGTGTTCGACTTCGGCGCCGTGGTCGAGATCAGCGACGAGATCGAAGGGCTCGTCCACATCTCCGAGCTCTCCGAAGAGCGCGTGCCCGACATCCGGAAGGTCGTGACCGACGGCCAGGTGCTGCGGGCCAAGGTCATCAGCCTCATTCCGGAAGAGCGCAAGATCGGTCTCTCCGTGAAGCGCCTGCTCGAGAGCGAGGCCAACGAGTCCGCCGAGGAGTTCCAGCGCCGCCAGCGCGGCCGCACCGGCACGGTCCTGGGCGACCTCCTGCGCGAGAAGCTGGGCGACCGCCTCACCGCCGAGAACCCCACCGAGAACGAGAAGTCCGACCAGGAGTAGTCTTTATCACGCCGCTGGCGCACCGCCCCCACGGAGCGGCCAAGACATGACGGCCGGTGGGCTTCGCCCCGACCCGCCAGGCAGGCCTGCCGCAGCTCTCGAGTGCACGACTTGTTCCTGCACGGGCCCTGACGGTACTTCGGCAACGCACGGGACTGGGAATCCGCCGTCCTACGGGTCGCCGTCGCCGGGGCAGCCGGGGTCGATGATTCCGTCGCAGTCGTTGTCCAGGCCGTCGCACACTTCGGGAGAGGCCCCTTCCATCGGATTGCACCACTGGGGGGCGCCGTTCTTGCAGTTGTCCACGGTGTGGAGGCACACGCCTTGCCCGCATGTCGAGGTCCCGAGCCCGTTGTCCACGGGCCCGTCGCAGTTGTTGTCCTTGCCGTCGCAGACCTCGGGCGAGCCGGTGACCTCACCCTCGCAGATCCAGTTGCCCCCCAGGCATTTCTTCGTGCCCGTCTTGCAGACCCCGGCGTTGCTGCCGCACGTGTCGCCGGAACCGGCAAGCTCCTCGTCCGTCGCACCGTCGCAGTCGTTGTCCTTGGAGTCGCACGTCTCGGTTGCAGCGGGGATCTCCCCGGCGCAGATCCACTTGCCCCCCGAACAGGCCTTCGCCCCTTCCTTGCACTGCCCCACGGTCTTGCCGCAGACATCGCCCGAGCCCGGCAGCTCCTCGTCGGTGCCGCCATCGCAGTCGTCGTCCAGCCCGTTGCAGCTCTCGGTCCCGGGGTCCACGTTCCCCTTGCAGGCCAGCGTCCCCTTGTTGCACCACGTCTTGCCCTGCTTGCAGATCCCCTGGTTCACACCGCACGGTCCGCCTTCCTCGGGAAACTCCTCGTCCGTCTGGCCATCGCAGTTGTTGTCCAGGTCGTCGCAGATCTCGGCCGTCGGATCAATGTTCCCCTCGCACTGCTCCTGCAGATCCTTGCACACCACGATACCCATCTTGCAGACGCCCTTCTTGCTCTTGCCGCACGGCTCTCCGATCTGGCCGCCATCGTCGATGTCGCCGTCGCAGTCGTCGTCGAGCGCGTTGCACACGTCGTCCGCAGGGACCTTGGCCGAGCAGTACGCGGAACCCGACTTGGGGCAGGTGGCCTCGCCCAGACAGGTACCCCACTCGTTGACGAAGCCGCACCCGGACGACCAGCTCACCTTCTTGCCGACCTCGCTGCAGACGCACTGGTCGATCTTGGGCTGGCACTGGCCCGACAGCTTGCCTTCCTCGTCGGCAAACGGCATGCACTTGTACCCCAGCGGGCAGTCGGCGTGCTGGACGCAGGGGACCGTGCAGAACGTCCCGGCATCGCCGAGCATCAGGCAGCGGGCTTGGCTGCTCCCGTGCACCGGCCGGCAATCGGCATCCTCCTGGCAGGGGAGACAGAGCAGGGAAAGACGCGGAACGCAAAGCTGCTTGGAGCCGTCCGGAGCGGTTCCCTTGATGGCGTAGCAACTGAATCCGATCACATCACACACGCCGTCATCGCACGCCAGCGCACAGGCCGGCTCCATCAGCGAAGTCAGGCAGAGCCCGGAGTCACAGTCCTCGTCCTCCTTGCACGGGAGGGGGTCGATCCCCCCCCTCTGCTCGACGCCGGCGTCCCCCGCGATCGGGGGCGCGTCGACCGCGCCATCCTCCCGCCCCGGAAGTCCGTCTCCGTAGACCTCGAAGGTCGGTCCGGACTGCCCCGATGAGCATGCACAGCCCAGCGCCACGAGCAGCAGAAACCACCAGTTCCTCATGCTTCTCCCCCGGTCGAACCCGAACAGCTTACCACGTCCTCCCTGTCGAGGAAAACTCGTTTGGTGCGTTGACTCGCTCGGCCCTTGCGGGCACAATGTCCCCATGAAGGAGGGGATCCCGCAACTGTCCGGGCCCTGGGGCACGGCCTACTTCAACGAGCTCGAGCAGGCGGTCTTCCGCTATGCGCCGCCTCCGCCCGCGGAGCGCAGTGCCGCGGGCATGCAGCCGCTGACCGCAAACCGATTCGGCAACGCATCCGTTGCGGCTCTCGCTTGCGGGGACGGACGTCTCTATCCTCTGGTGTCCACCGAAGGCCACCTCGTCTCGTTGTGCGGCGATCCGTTCGTGCCTCCGCAGGTTGCCGGAAACCGCGTGTTCGTGATGGAAGGGGGGCTGGTCCACCCGGTGGTCGGCCCCGACCACCCGCTGTCGGACCGCTCCGACATGATCTGCGCTGCCACGCAGCTCTTTGCGTCCGGGATCGAAGGGGAGGTGGTCACTCCCGACCTGGCGGCGCGCTGCCGCGTCACCGTTCCGCTCGAGGGTACACCGACGCTGCTGGTCTGGATGGAGGTCTTCAACCACTCCCAGGGAACCCGCTGGGTGACGCTGTGGAACCTCTGGCGTTTCATGCCCGTCGTCCTCGAGTCACGGTTCGTTCGGCGGGTGCCCCTGGCGCACAGGCTGGCGGCCGTGGTGGGGATGGCGGGCAAGGAGCTGGTGGACAACGGCTATTTCTCGCTCACCACCGAGGGGGGAGGCTCCCGCATCCAGGTCAGCACGAGCTGGGATGCCGCAAATGCAGAGCTCCACTGGAAGGGGGTCCGGCCCGTGCACGTGCCGCCCATCCAGGTGGTGGCCATGACGCGCAACATCGTGCTGGGTGCCTCGGGCATCCCCCAGCAGCTCCAGTCGACCCTTGCCTCGGAGACCAACCGGGATAGCGAATCGGGCAGCGCGGTGCTCGTGAGCATGCGGGCGGCGTTCGAGGTCCGCTCGCAAGACCGGCAAGTGGGCGCCGTCGCCATCCACCTGGCCGACTGGGATCGGGCCAAGGCCGGACTCAAGAGGCTCTTGCCCTTTGCGATGCATCGCGAGAACGAAGGCATCGTGCACCGCAAGCGCTTCGCGTGCTCGGTCGAGCGGGCCCGCCAGGGGCAGCGCGAGGTCGATCGTTGGCAGGGGGTCTGGCAGGCCGCCGCGGCTGGAGCGCTCGCACTCACGGA
>VGRX01000114.1 GCA_016875215.1 Deltaproteobacteria bacterium | reverse complement strand
CCTCGCAGCTCTCGGCCTCTTCCCAGAAGCCGACGTCACCGCAGACCATGGCGACGTTCTTCTCGCAGCGCCTGATCCCGACCTCGCACTCGGGGACCGGAGGCAGCTCAGACCGCAGCTCCACGAGAACGTCGACGGACCGGTCGTCAGAACGAACATCGTCGGGGGGCGATGCCGAGGGCCCTCCCGAGCCGCACCCGGCCGCTACGAGCCCCATGAAGACGAGCACCCACGTTGTACGCCCTGGACCGCCCATTCCCTCCTCCAGGCTGGGATCTGTACTATAGCCCAAGCGCGCGGGCGGGGCAAAAGATCGGGTGGCGGGCGGCGTCCTATCGTCCTATCCCCCCTGGTCCCCTGCAATCGGGTCTGCTACACTCCCCTGCCGGAGGTGCCCATGATCCGCTCGGCTCTTGCCTGTTCGTCCTTCTCTGTCGTGATTGCGGCCTTCCTCTCCGCCTGCGGCAACGGCACGCCGGCATCATCGCCGGACTCCGATGCGGCAGACCAGGTGACCGATTCCCCGGCCCCATGGGATGCCGACGTGGGCACGGCCGACGGCTCTGCGGCCGACCTGCCTGGACAGCCCGATGTCCCCCTTCCTCCGCAGCCGGAACCGCCCGGAGTCCAGGACCTCGTGCCGTTCGTCGATCCCAGCATCGGCAGCCAGGGGTCCGGCAACTCCATCCCGGGACCCCAGCTCCCCCATTCGATGGTGAAGCTCTGCCCGGACACGGTCGAGGAGGTAGGCACCATCGAGAGCTACGACTACGGCTCGACCCGCATCGAGGGCTTCTCCCACACGCATCTGCAAGGCCCCGGAGGCTCGGGATACGGCTACGGGAACATCCTCGTCATGCCGATGATCGGGACTCCGCCCGAAGGCAACCATGACTGGTCGTCCGCATTCACCCACGACGGCGAGGAGTTTGCTGCCGGGTACTACGCGGTCACGCTGACCGATTCCGGGATTCGGGCCGAGCTGACCTCGACTCCCCGTTGCGGCCTGCACCGATACACGTTCCCTGCATCGGAGAAGAGCCGCATCGTGATCGATGCCGGTCACACCCGAGGCCTGTCCACCGGCGGGCACGTCGAAGTCGTCGCGCCGGACACCATCCGCGGACACGGCCAGTACCTGGTCTGGCCGATCGTCGAGTACGCGATACCGGAAGACCCCGGCGTCACCGGGGCAAAGACCGTCTACTTCCACGCCGTCTTCTCCCGCCCGTTCGACACGTTCGGAACCTTCGGCCAGGACTCGGACATCCAGGGGCGCAGCAAGGTGGATGGCCCGTTCTCGGGGGCCTGGGCCGGATTCCCCACCGCACAGGACGAGGCGATCGTTGTCAAGGTGGGCATCTCGTTCATCGACGAGGATCAGGCGGAGCTGAACCTCGCCGAAGAGGTCGCAGGCTTCGAGTTCGACAAGATCCGCGAGGCCGCTGCCGCCACCTGGAACGAACGCCTCAACCGGATCGTGGTCGAGGGTGGCACGACCGACCAGCGCACCATGTTCTACTCGGCCCTCTACCGCACCATGTTCGCACCGGCCGACTTCACCGAATCCGGCAGGGTCTGGACCGGAGCGGACGGATTCGGTACCGTCCTGGATGCCAACGGATTCCGCTTCTTCTCCGACAACTGGTGCCTCTGGGATACGTTCCGGACCACGCATCCGCTGCAGGCGATCACCGAGCCGGAGATCGCTCCGGAGGTCTCGGGGTCGTTCCTGCACGAGTACCTGGCGGGCGGCTGGCTTCCGAAATGCCCCTGGCAGGCGACGGGCTACTCCCGGGCGATGATCGGGATCCCCGCGGTTGCCATCCTCTCCGACTTCTACGTCAAGGGGATCCTCGGAACCGAGGTCGAGCTGGCGTACGAGGCCATGACGCACTCGGCCCGCGAGAGCAAGCCCAACGACCTGGCCCACCTGGCATGCGGCTATCTCGAGCTCGGAACCCCCAAGGAGTACGTCGACAAGGGCTTCGTCTCCCACGAGTGCGACGAGACGCAGTCGGTCTCCATGACCCTCGAGATCGCGTACGAAGACTGGAGCCTGTCTCAGGTCGCCCTCGGCATGGGCAAAGAGGCCGACACTCAGGAGTTCCTGGACCGCTCGCACAACTGGGAAAACCACTGGGACCCCGATACCGGGTTCCTTCGTCCGCTCCACAAGACCGGCAAGTTCGTCGAGCTGTTCGACCCGCTGAAGCTCGGATTCGACTACTGCGAGGCGACCGCGTGGCAGTACCTCTGGTCGGTGCCTCACGACATCCCCCGGCTCATCGAGCTGATGGGCGGCCCGGAGGTCTTCTGCGAACGCCTCGACGAGTTCTTCGACAAGGACTACTTCTCCCCCGACAACGAGCCCGACTTCCACGTGCCCTGGCTCTACGACCTGGCGGGCCAGCCGTGGAAGACCCAGGCCCGGGTCCGCAAGATACTCGACACGGCCTTCTCGACCGCGCCCAACGGCCTTCCCGGCAACGACGATTCCGGCGCAACATCGGCCTGGTTCGTGTTCGCCGCGCTCGGGCTCTACCCCGTCGCCCCGGCGGACGGCCGATACCTCCTCTCCACGCCCATGTTCGCGAAAGCCTGGATCCGCCTAAACCCCGCGGTCAACGGAGGTACGGCATTCCTCATCGAGTGCACCAATCATTCCCCCGAGAACATCTACATCCAGTCCGCCATGCTCAACGGCAATCCCCTCGACCGGCCCTGGATCACCTGGGACGAGCTTACGCGCGGCGGCACGCTGAGCCTCACGCTGGGGCCGGAGCCGGGAACAGCGTTCTGAGCGCCTTTACTGTGCCCACAGCCCTGCTGGCCCGAGCCTCGCGCTTGGGCCCCCCCACATGGACTGTGCCGGATTCCTCTCCCGCCCGTGTCCTCCCGCTGCGCCGATGCCCGCCATCTCAGGCTGGTGCGCTTTGACATCTGCCCCCCGACCCGGTATCTTCCCGCTGTCTTGGGAATCATGACTCTCGAGCAACTGAGCGAGGTGTGCATGCAACGTTCGACCTTGTTCCTGCGGATACCGGCCCTGGCGGCCGCCCTGGCCATTGCGGCCGTTCTTGCCCTGGTCTCCTGCAGCCAGGACCCGGGTGACTACGACTACCACGGAGGCAACCAGGACCTGCCGGGAATCGACGTGAACGACGGCGACGGGAACGTCCCCCCTGTCGACGTCCCCTCCCCGTCCGACCTGTCCGACCCGTCCGACCTGTCCGACCCGTCCGACCTGTCCGACCCGTCCGACCTGTCCGACTCGTCCGACCTGTCCGACACGTCCGACACGTCCGACACGTCCGACACGTCCGATACGTCCGACTCGTCCGACCAGCCCCTCGAATGCGGCGACACCCTGTTCACCTACCAGGCAGCACCCGGCGTCGCCGAAGTCTTCGTCTCCGGCAGCTTCAACAACTGGGCCAAGGACGCCGCCACCGCCGATGCCATGTCCGACCCGGACGGCGACAATGTCTGGAGCGTCGTGATTCATCTCGATCCCGGCACCTACCAGTACAAGTTCGTCGTCGACGGCGACTGGATCATGGACCCTGGCAACCCCAACAAGGCGGATGACGGCTATGGCGACTTCAACAGCGTGATCACCGTGGACGAATGCCCGGCTCCGGGCGCACTCTCGCTCAAGAATCACGATACCGACCAGGGAGCCAAGTCATTCTCCGCCGTGTTCGGCTTCGAGGGCGACCCGCCTGCCGACGTCGAGGTCACGGTGGACTGGAAGCCCGCGCCCGGGGCCTCCAAGGTGTCCGGAAACGAGGTGACGGTGACCGTGACGGGCCTCTCGACCGGCATCCACGACATCCGCGTCACGTCCGGCGGGCAGACATTCCTGCTCAAGGTCTACATCGGCGTGTCCACCGACTGGCGGGATGCGCTGCTCTACTTCGTGCTCACCGACCGGTTCGCCAACGGCAGCAAGGGCAACGACTCCCCCATCCAGGGGTGCGAGTATTCCACCAACTACCAGGGGGGCGACTTCGCTGGCGTGACGCAGAAGATCAACGACGGCTACTTCGATGATCTGGGCGTGTCGGCCATCTGGCTGAGCTGGCCCGTCGACAACCCGGGCGGCTTCCACGAAGGAGGCCGCCCCGAGCAGCACTACTGCGGCATGAATCCAAAGACCGCCCCGATGGTCACGACCCAGTACTCGGCCTACCATGGTTACTGGCCGAGCAACCTCTACCAGGTGGAAGAGCGCTTCGGCTCCATGAAGGACCTGCAGGATCTGGTCGTAGCGGCGCACTCGCACGGCATCCGGGTGCTGCTGGACTTCACGGCCAATCATGTGCACGAATCCTCGCCGTTCTTCCAGGACCACGTGAACGACAACTACTTCCACTTCCCGGCCGAGATCTGCCAGGACGTGGGGTGGGACAACAAGCCGGTGACCTGCTGGTTCACCAGCTACCTGCCCGACCTGAACTACTCGAACCCGGCTGCGGTCAACGAGGTACTGGACTACGCCATGTACTGGGCCACGCAGTCGGGTTGCGACGGGTTCCGCCTGGATGCGGTCAAGCACATCGAGTTCGAGTTCATCACCGCTCTGCGCAAGCGTGCGCATGACGTCATGGAGCTGACCGGAGTCGACTTCTACATCGTGGGCGAGACCTTCACGGGGGATGCCGGCCTGATCAAGAGCTTCATCGGCGACGACAAGATCCACGGGCAATTCGACTTCCCCGCGAACATGCAGATCCTGAAGGGCTTTGCATCTCAGGAGATCGGCCTGGGCGAGATGGACTCCGAGGTCCGGAAGGCCAAGGGCATCTACGGGTCGGGCGCGCTCATGTCGAACTTCATCGGCAATCACGACATCTCCCGCTTCCTGAGTGTGGCTGCGGGCGACATCAAGTGCGGCATCTGGGACGTGGTGAGCGACATCGCGCAGGGGTGGCTCTTCCCGCCGAAGCAGCCGGCCTCGGATGCGGGATACAGGAAGCTCGAGCTGGCGTTCACCTATGCCATGACCATTCCCGGGATTCCGCTCATCTACTATGGCGACGAGTTCGGCATGCCCGGTGCCGGCGACCCGGATAACCGGCGCATGATGCGCTTCGGAAACGACCTCAACGGCAATGAGAAGAACGCATTGGCCCACCTGAAGAAGCTGGGCAAGGCCCGCGCCTCCCACCCTGCCCTGAGCCAGGGGGATTGGACCGCTCCGCTCTGGACCGAGCCCGACTTCCTCGCGTACGGCCGCACGACCGCCGGCAGCCGCGCCGTGATCTTGATCAACCGAGACGATGCCCCCAAGTCGGGCGAGCTCGACGTCACGCCCACCCTGATTGCCCCTGGCGAAGAGCTGACCGACGTGCTGTCCGGAACCACCGCCAAGGTGGGCCAGGGCAACAAGCTCCCCTTCAACGTGCCCGGGAAGACCGCTGCGATCTTCGTGACGAAGTAGGCAGGACTACCCCCCCCACGCCTTCAGCAACCGGGCCGTGGTGAAGCACTTCACTCCATGTCCGGCGAGATCCCTGTCGTTCGACCAGAGGGGAAACGACAAGGCACGGGCGAGGGCAAGGGGATGGGCATCGTCCGGGTCGCGGTCGGCGAGATCCTGGACAGCCCGGGGAAGATGCGCGGCGTAGTCGGCGAGATCCTGGACAGCCCGGGGAAGATGCGCGGCGTAGTCGGCCTCGGGATGATGGTGGATCGGCAGGAGCTTCCACTGGAGCAGGACCAGCTCGAGGGACAGGCCGTACTTCGCTGCCATGTGCGGAAGGTACTCCGCGACTTCTTCTGCGTTGAAACGGGTGGCGTGGACATCGACCGGAAAGTCCGTGAACACACGCAGCGCCGCCTTGCCGATCACGGCGGACAACAGGACGTTGGCATCGGCTACGACTGAGGTGATAGGCATCAGGATCCCCTCGAGGCTGCGACAGGACCGATCGTCATGGTGAACGGCGACATGCGGAATCCTCCTGGATGCCCTGGGCGGCTACTTCCGCTTGCGGCGGCGCGACTGGAAGTCCTCCAGCACGTCCTCCTCGCTCACCCCCTGCGCCTCCATCAGGATGTGCAGATGCCTGCCCAGGACCGCCGCAAGCTCCCGGCGCAGGTCGGTCGGGATGCGGTCAGGATCATCGAGGGGCAGGAACACACCGGACAGCTTACCGTGCCGCGTGACCAGCACCGGCTCGGCCCCGTCCAGCAGCCCTGCCAGGTTCCCCCTCAGCTCACGGACTCCTGCGACTCGCATGGGTCCACCTCCAGCCTACAGGGTAGCCCGCTACCGGAATTGTGTCAATGCTTGTGTACGCAATTTTCTGTCCATAGGCACCGCACAAGCCGTCGGTGCGGGCACATCAGATCGTCCCCCGATGGATAGAAGTCGGGGCGAAGGGCCGGGGGTTGACATGAGCGCCGAAAAGGTATACTAATTGAACCATGGACGGGTTCGAATTCGACCGGCGCAAGAGCGAGATCAACAGGAAGAAGCACGGCATCGACTTCGAGCAGGCCATTTCGTTGTGGGACGACGTGGCCCGGGTCGAGGTACCGGCGAGGACGGAGGACGAGCCTCGGTTCCTTGTTGTGGGGCGCATTGCGGGGAAACATTGGTCCGCCGTCGTCACGTACAGGGCCTGGCGCATCCGGATCATCTCCGTGAGGCGCTCGAGACCGGAGGAGGTGGCTCTCTATGAAAGCGAAGACATTTGATCGCAAGTTCGACCGGGGCGAGGATATCTCTGGGCAGTTGGATCCGTCCAAGGCTCGACGGCCTGGAGAGGGGCAGCGCCGGGTGAACGTGGACTTCCCTGCGTGGATGGTCGAATCGCTCGACCGCGAAGCCCGACGTCTGGGGGTCACCCGCCAGTCGATCATCAAGGTGTGCCCCGCGGAGAGGCTGCGGAAGCTGGCGGCATAGCTCTATGGCCCGTCGGCCCCGAACCACGGCACTCCGCATCCACACACTCCACATCCGGCACTTCCTTCCGGCCCCGTCATTCGGTGTCCTCGCCATCGGTACCGGCACAGACGTCACACAACTCCAGCGCGGTGCCGGCGAAGGTCGTGGGGCTTGCGCCGTACGAGGTGGATTGCTCCGGGGAGTAGGGGGTCTACCTCACATACAGGAAGCCGTCCTGGTGCCAGCCGTGGTTGGCGTTGTAGCAGCCGCTCCAGTCCGCGGTGTAGTTCCCGTTGTTGTAGGTCGAGGAGATGGAGTAGATGATGTGGGGGTTGTGGTAGTTGTGGTCCCCCAGGTTGCAGCAGGAGTGGTCGGTGCCCGTGTAGGTCGGGCCCTTGTAGGTCTCGCTCCAGGTCATGGTCTTGTTGCCCTGGGTCCCGTAGGTGTTGAAGTTGGCGATGTTGTCGATCTTGCCGAACCGCTCGGGCACGACGAGGGCGCACTTCATCCAGAACTGGTCGGAGTAGAGCTTGCGGATGCTCTCGTCGGATAGCTTCGCACATGCCCCCTGGCTGGGATTCGTGAGGGTACCCGCCGCGTTGACGTTGATGTGGCACCAGCTTCCCCCCTTCATGCGGGCGGCCAGGGTCCAACCGCCCTCGTTGTCTTTCATGTTGCAGTAGACCTGCAAGGGCTGGAGGGGACCGGCCCCGTCGACATCGACGGAATAGACTGCATCCGGGCTGCCCGGCACGTACTTGAGGCGCTCCTTGCAGCTTGTGTACACGCACCCCTGGTTGACCTCGCCGCTGCAGTCATCGTCCAGGGCATTGAGGCAAACCTCGTTGGCCGCTGGATTGACCGCTGGATTGCCGTCGTTGCAGTCCCCGGGGACCGTGGCCGAGTAGGGGATGTCCGCCTTGCACAGACAGTGCTTGTCGGTCAGCACGCCGTAGCCGTCCGAATCCTCGTCCTTGTAGTAGTTCGAACAGCCCAGGCTGCCTGCCGGGTCCGCAATGCCGTCGCAGTCGTTGTCCACGCCGTCGCAGAACTCGCCTGACGCACCCTCCTTCGGGTCGCATTCCTGCGGGACGCCGTCCACGCAGTTGAGCACCATGTGCTCGCACGCACCGAGGCCGCACGTGGTGAAGCCGAGGCCGTCGTCGATGTCGCCGTCGCAGTCGTTGTCCTTGCCGTCGCACGCTTCGGGCACTGCCCCGGCCTTGGGATCGCACACCTGGGGTACGCCGGCCTTGCACTTCTCGAGCAGGTGCTGGCACTCGCCGAGCCCGCAGATCTGGAGTCCCATGTCCTCGTCCACCAAGCCGTCGCAGTCGTTGTCCTTGCCGTCGCATGCCTCCATGGCCACGCCGAAGAACGGGTCACACTGCGCGACCTTCGCGCCCGTGCAGTAGTCCATCTCGTGAGCGCAGTCCCCCTTGCCGCAGGCCACCTTGCCGAGGTCTTCGTCGGTCTTGCCGTCGCAGTCGTTGTCCACGCCGTCGCACACCTCCGGGCCGGCCCCGGCGAACGGGTCGCATGCGTTCTCGACGCCGCCCGTGCAGGCAGCCACGGAGTGGAAGCACGCCCCCTTGCCGCACGACAGAGTCCCGAGCTCTTCGTCCGTCTTGCCGTCACAGTCGTTGTCGATTCCGTCGCAGACCTCGGGCTTCTTGCCCTCGAGGGGATCGCAGACCTGGGGGGCGCCACCGGCGCACTTGTCGACCGTGTGCACACATGCTCCGAGCCCGCACGTCAGGCTGCCCAGATCCTCGTCGGTCAGACCGTCGCAATCGTTGTCCTTGCCGTCGCACACCTCCAGGGTTGCCCCCTCCATCGGGTCACAGACTTGCGGAACCCCGTTCACGCATGCCTGGATCTTGTGAAGGCACACCCCCTTGCCGCACGCAGGGGTTCCGAGCCCGTCATCCACGCCGCCGGCGCAGTCGTTGTCCTTGCCGTCGCACACCTCCTTCTTTCCCGGGGCCACAGCGGGATCGAGCGGTGCGCAGTCGGCTCCGTCGAGGCTCCCGTCGTTGTCGTCGTCCGGGTCAGTGCAGTCCTTCAGCAGGTCGCCGTCGCTGTCCTTGAACCCTTCGTCCACCAGCCCGTTGCAGTCGTTGTCGAGGCCGTCACAGACCTCCTTTGCACCGGGATGGATGGCCGGGTTCTCGTCCGCACAGTCCTTGGCATCGGGAGTACCGTCGCCGTCCTTGTCGAGCTCGCAGGCATCCCCGGTACCATCCTTGTCCAGGTCCGCCTGGGTCGGGTTGGCCACTGCCGGACAGTTGTCTACCCCGTCGGCCACGCCGTCGCCGTCATCATCGTCATCGCAGGCATCCCCGAGGCCGTCCTTGTCCACGTCGTTCTGGTCCGTATTCTTCGCCAGCGGGCAGTTGTCCACGGCATCGGGAACCGAGTCGCCGTCCTTGTCCGTGTCGCAGGCATCTCCCGCCCCGTCCTTGTCCAGGTCCGTCTGGTCCGGGTTGGCCGCCGCGGGACAGTTGTCCTTGGCATTGGCCACACCGTCACCGTCCAGATCGGGATCCACGCAATCCGCAAGGTCGTCGCCGTCCGTGTCGGCAAACCCCTCGTCGACCTCGGAGTCGCAATCATTGTCCTTGCCGTCGCAGATCTCCTTGATGCCCGGCAGGATTGCGGGGTCGAGCGGCGCGCAGTCTGCGGCATCGATCACGCCGTCGTTGTCATCGTCGTCGTCGATGCAGTTCTTGAAGCCGTCCGTGTCCGTGTCGATGAACCCTTCGTCCACGAGCAGGTTGCAGTTGTCATCCTTGCCGTTGCAGACCTCCTGCGCCCCCGGGTGGATCGTATCGTCCAGCGGCGCGCAGTCCTGGGCATCCGCGGTCTTGTCGTTGTCGTCATCCGGATCGCACGCGTCGCCGGCCATGTCGAGGTCGAAATCCGCTTGTCCCGGATTGGCAACCTGAGGGCAATTGTCGAGCACGTCCGGAATGCCATCACCGTCGACGTCCCCTTCCAGGCAGTCGGCGAGCCCATCCTTGTCCGTGTCGGGAGGTCGACGAGCCCGTCGCAGTCGTTGTCCTTGCCGTCGCAGGTCTCGGTTGCAGCGCTCGGCCCCTGGCAGATCAGGTTGCCGTCGGCGCACACCTCGGTTCCCGGGCAGCTCCCCTGGGGATTGGTGACCAGGCAGACCCCGCCGCCGGTCTCCTCGTCCACGGCTCCGTCGCAATCATCGTCCGCTCCGTTGCAGCTCTCCTTGGCCGGGACCGAGGCCGAGCAGGGCGTCAATCCGCCGGCCATGCACTTGCGCTCCCCCGCACACGTCCCCCACTGGTTGGTGTTCGTGCACGACGTAAAGGCCCCTTCGTCAACCGCCACCTTCGAGCATTCGCACTCGCCGATGGGCAGACAGTACTTCCCGAACTCACCCGCCACGTCCGATGCCTGCGAGCACGTGTATCCTTCCGGACACACGGCCTCGTCGCCGCACGGAGCGCTGCAGAAGTTGCCCGACTCCCCCATCTCGACGCATGTCTCTCCCGTGGAAAGGCCGGCATGTGTACAGTCCGCGTTCACCTGGCAGGGCCGGCAGAGGCTGGTGAACCTCGGTGAGCACAGGTACACCTCGTCCGGCAGGCTGGCCAGGTGCAGGACACACTCCCATCCCAGCGGACACTCGCTGACGCAGGGCATGGTGCACAGCTTGCCGCCCAGCGTCTGGATGCACCAGCCGTCGTTGCAGTCGTCCCCGGTCTGGCATGGCTTGCCGACTCCCCCCGGAGCGACATCCTCGTCCCCTCCGTCTCCCGAATGCCCCCCGTCGAAGGCATCGGGCGGAAGGAGAAGCTCCTCCGGTTCCGGAGCGTCGCCCCCGTCCTCCGGCGCCGGGAGGTCTGGCTGTGCGACCCGCTCCACCGCATCCGCAGCATCCGAAGAAGAACCGTCCAGGACCACCTGCACGCCTCCTCCCGTGCCGCAGGCGGACAGGAGAAGCAGTCCCGCACCAAACCAGAATCTCGAAATGCGCCAAGCTTCCATGGATTCCCCCAATGCTACTGGCAGAAGGTCGGCTGTGCCCACGGCACATCTGCAAGGCCCCTCCCGCGTGGTCGGGGCTGTGTGGCGGACACTGGCCCCAGCCCCAAGCCCCCTACTGGGGCATCATCAAGCACTTCCCGCACAGGTTCCACGTCCCGTTCGCGGTGCACATGCACAGCTTGCAGCTTCCGAGCCCGCATCCCTGGTCCCAGCACCCCTTCTGCCCCACGCAGGCATCCTGGCCGTTGGGGCCTCCATCGCACCAGGTTCCGTTGTTGCACGGCCCCCAGACGTTGATGAGCGAGCACTCCTGGTAGCCGCAATTCGGACCGCCGCCGCACACCTGGGTCTTGCCGACCTCGACGCAGGCGCTCGAGGGCTGGCAGGTCGTCCACGCGGACCACAGACAGGTCGCCTCGCATACCCTGAACTTGTAGGTTCCGCCCGGACAGACGGCACCGTCCACCGAGGTCGGATCGCAGCCGTCGCCGACGGCCTTGTGCAGGCAGTCTCCGGTCTTGGGATCGCAGGTGTCGCTCGTGCACAGGTTGCCGTCCGCACAGTCCTTGGGCGTTCCAACGCACTTGCCCGCTGCACAGGCGTCGCCGCTCGTGCACGCGCTGCCGTCGTCACAGGCCACGCCGAGCAGCGGCTTGTGGATGCAGCCGGCCTTGATGTCGCACGTGTCCGTCGTGCAGGGGTTCTTGTCGTCGCAGGCCCCGTCCGACGGTTTGTACACGCAGTTCCCGTTGGCATCGCAGGAGTCGGTGGTGCAGGCCACGCCGTCATCGCACTTCTTGAGCTGGAGCCCGGCGCAGATCCCCTCCTTGCAGTTGTCCCACAGGGTGCACGGGTTGTTGTCGTTGCACGCTCCTCCCGACAGCGGCTGATGAACGCACCCCGTCTTCGGATCGCACGAATCCTTGGTGCAGACATTGGCGTCATCACACTTGTCCAGCATTCCCGGAACGCACTTGCCCGCCTTGCACAGATCCCCGGTCGTGCACTGGCTGCCGTCCTCGCACTTCGCGGCATTGGGTGCATGGGTGCACCCTGCCGCCGGATCGCAGGAGTCGTCGGTGCACGGGTTCTTGTCGTCGCAATCCACCGGCTTGCCGTGGCACTGCGCCTTGGTGCACGAGTCCTGCACGGTACATGCGGTCCCGTCGTCGCAGGGCACACCGTCGACCGCGGTGTTGACGCACCCCGTCTCGGGCAGGCAGGAATCCTGCGTGCACGGATTCTGGTCGTCGCAGTCGATCGGGACCTGGTTGATGCACTGCCCCTTCAGACATTCGCCGAGGGGCGAGCACTTGTCCCCCTTCTGGCACGGGGCCTTGTTCACCAGGTGGAAACAGCCGGCGATGGCATCACATTCGTCGTCCGTGCACGGGTTCCCGTCTTCGCAGTCGAGAGGCTCTCCGGGGGTGCACATCCCGCCCGTGCACAGGTCGTCCACGGTGCAATCGTTTCCGTCATCGCACGGATCGTGGTTGTTCTGGTGCACGCAGCCGGTGCCAGGGTAGCATCCGTCGTCGGTGCAGGGGTTCCCGTCATCGCACGACATGACGAACGCCTGCCCGCACTCGCCGTCCTGGCATGCCCAGGTAACGCATTCGTCGCTCTTGCCGCAGTCGGCCCCGTCTTCGTCCGGGACCACCAGGCACTGGCCGGCCAGGGAGCAGGCCGCATGGTGGCACTCGCCCGGGACCTCGGGAGGCGCCTGGCACAGGGTCCCCTCGGCAGCCAGCGCCTCCTTGCACCATCCACCCACGCAGACCAGTGTCAGGCAATCCGGCAGCTCCGGTCCGGCAGCGAGGCACTCCTCGTGGGTCTGGCACGGCACCGGCCCGACGTCCGCCTCGTCCGACCCGTCCGACCCGTCCGCCTCGTCCGACACGTCCGCCTCGTCCGACACGTCCGACATGTCCGCCTCGTCCGACGCGTCCGACACGTCCGACACGTCCGACACGTCCGACACGTCCGACACGTCCGACACGTCCGCCCCGTCCGACCCCGCCCGCCCCTCGCCGTCCATGCCCGCGCTTCCCCAGGGGCCGATGGC
>VGRX01000113.1 GCA_016875215.1 Deltaproteobacteria bacterium | reverse complement strand
CGTTCTTCGTCTCGTCGTTGCACGTCGGTTCGGGCACGTCAGGCTCGGGTACGTCAGGAACGGCCGCAGTTTCGTCCGTCGTGATGTCCACGATCTCGGGCACTTCCAAGGTCTCCTCGATCACCTCGGGAACGTTCTCCTCGACGATCTCGACCAGCGGCTCCGGACCAAGCTCGGGAATGACCTCGGCCGCAGAGAGTTCCCCATCGTCGGGGCGCGCCTCGGGCCCGACGTCCACTTCCGGTTGGACCTGCCCATCCTGGTCCGCAGTCGCATCAGGCGGGACTTGCTCGGCAACAGGTCCGCAAGCGCACAGGATGCTCGCAACTGCCCCGGCCAGAAGCACCGGCAAACTACCTGACACTATGCGGATCGCACCTCTCCAGCACGTTACCATGGCACACCCCCCAGATCAGAGTACAAGGAATTCCAGCGACCGCGACGAGACCAACGCTCGGCCACCACACCCGGCGCAACCCCAGGAACCCGCCGGAGTTCCCCGTGATGGCCAGCTTCACGACCATACCCATTCTCCTGGCAAGGGGCAACAACGAGCGCGCCCGCCCTGGGTTCTCCCGTGTCCCTCGACATGCACTCCCGCACCACATCCGGGGCCGTACCCGGCACTTCGTGTTTTCCCCGGAGACAGTTTTTGAATAGGATGGGGACCGGCCGGTCTAAGGGCCCCAGTTTCGGTCGCTCATCTGACCTGCGGGTCATCAACAATGGAGGAAGACGATGCGAGCAATCATTTCGGTGGCAAGTCTGGCGGTTCTGGTTCTCGGGTTCTCGTTCTCGGCCATGGCCGAGGACGGCAAACGGGCGAAGTTCGAGCCTGCCCGCAAGGCCATCGAGGAGTCGGGCGTTCGGATCCTCGATGTCTCCGAGGGCAAGGACTTCAGGGGGAAGAACGCCCTGGTGCTCCGCACCGACATGCGGTCGGCAGACCTGGTGGACCACTTCAAGACCCTCTACAAGTCGGGCAAGAAGATCAATGGCGCCCGCGTCGTGGGGCTGGCACACATCGTGCGGGACGACAGTTGGAACGTGACCATCCGCGACGGGGACGTGGCCACCACCTTCAAGATCTCGAAGGAGAAGGACGGCTCCCGCATTCTCGTGCGCAAGCCCCTGGTTGCACCGATTCGCGGCAAGTAGCTTCGGTTCGCCCCCCCGGTTACCGCTTCCCGCGGCCCCCCCTCTTCAGTCGAGACAGCTCCCGGTTCCAGAGCCAGTGAGGGTCCGCCTTGTCCTCGAGGCGCACCGACACCTTCCGGTCAAACATCGAGTTGAGCGTCCTCTGCGCATTAAGGGAGATGTGGTCGGCCTCGAGAATGGCCTTCACGAACAGGCGGGCCTCGCTCGGCTCCGGCCGGGTGCGCCGCAAGGGGTAGCCCAGCCCTTTCAGACTCTCCACCAGGTTCCGCGCGGGGTCCTTGTGAGACTTGCGCCAGGCACGCCAACCTGCGACCGGATCGGCCGGGGGCGTCTCCGCCATAGCGTCGGGAAACACCTCGGAAGCGGAAAGCGCCCTGAGTGACCAGAGCGCAGCGACCCGCACGTCCGGATCGGGGTCCGAAAGCACCGGCGCAATCGAGTCGCCGTCCCCCAGGGTGCCAACCCACCCGACGGCCAGGCATGCTTCCTTCCGCACGACCAGCCGAGCCTTGTAGGGACCGCGATCCGCGGTGAGAACCCGGGCATCGGCGAGAAGAGGGAGCAGCAGCTTCACGACAGCAGGCTTCTGGCGGCGCAGGAGGAGGAACGCGGTACGCACCGTGTCGAGATCCGACGACCGGCCGATCACCTCGACCAGCAGGTCGGGCGGCGGCCGCAGCCCCAGCGTCGAGAGCGCCTGGAGGCCTGCCCGGCAGTGCGGATCCTCGCATCGCCGCAAGAAGCGGAGCAGGACGGGGCCGGCCCCCCTGGGCTTCAGGTAGCTCAAGCGGGTGGCGGCAGCGGCCTGGCGGACCGGATCGTCCTCCTCGTCGAGCATTCGGATCAGCGTCGCGACCCTCTCCTGCCACGCAGGATCGTCGGACGGCACGATCTCCGCCCCCGCCACGATGTCCCTGCAACCCTCCGCACGGTCCGCGACCGAGCACTTGACGCGCACATGGAAATGGTCGTTGTGGGAGCGCGTGCCCCGGGGCTGACGAAGCACCGGCCTGAGCTGCTCCAGCGTGTGCAGAGAAGCCCCTGAAGCGATCGCGTGCTCGAACATGCGGCGAATCAGGAAATCGGCCACAAAAACGTACTGCACCTCGACTCCCCGGGCACCGAGGAGCGCCTCGACCAGCGTCCAGTTGCGTGCGGGATCGAAGCGGCAGGTGCGGCCATCCACCTCGATCTCCCCCAGCGGAGGCCTCAGCCCCGCCATGGCCGGCAAGAGGACCTGCGCCCCCAGGTCGTCCACGACGTAGAACCCGAAGTCCACATCCCGTCCCGCCTTGTGCGAGATGCTCCAGGGAAGCGCACCGCCCCCTGCCTTGGCCAGGTTCGCCACCTGCAGCACGCTCCCCGGATACTTCGCCGCCACCGACTCGGCCGCCGTCACGATCAGCTCGACCAGCTCATCCGTGCCCCAGTTCGTGCCGCGTACCCTGTAGTCCGGGAAGACGGCAGCGGAGATCCCGACCAGCGGCAGCTCCCGTCCATCCACCAGGAACCCGTCCGCAACGCTTCCGACCGAGACGCTGCCGTGGCGCTGAAAACCCAGATCGGGAAACCGCCTCGAAGTGATCGGAAGCGGCAGCGAGCCGGTCTCCGGCGCCGGCCCGCGGCGGACATGTCCCGGTCCCTCGACCTCTTCGGCCCGGACCACATGGGGCGGCCTTCCTGGACCTCGGGTCGGGAGCGGCCCGGGCGCATCTGAACGGGCCGTTGACGACGCCGCCCCCACCTCTCCGGCCGGTGATCCACCGCTCCCGGTCCCGGGAGCGCCGGAGGGCGAGCCGGACGGCACAGGGAAATGGCCGTCGATCTGCGGGCCTGCCGCTGCCGGAGGGAGGTCGGGCCCCCCGTCCGGCAGGCACCCGCACCGGGCGACTGCCAGGACGAGGCCGGCAACGGCTCCCAGAACGGTGACCCTCCACCTCATCAAGCCCTCCCGGAACGGACTTCGTGTTCCGATACTAGGCACTATCGGGCAACGGGTCAACTTCCTCTCCGAACCGCCCTCCAGGGCTGCCGCAGCCGCATGGGCCGGACGCTCCGGCCGAGGGGTGAAAAATTCTTATTGACGGATAACCGGAGTCCGAATATATTTAGCTCTAGGTTGACAAGGAGGTCAGCGATGAACACGGGGCGGTTTGGCGGGCAGAGCGAGCTGACGCGGTACTTCCAGTCGGTCGCGCGTGAGGAAATGATGACGGCCGACGAAGAGGCGGAGGTGGCCCGGGAATGGCTACGGACGGGCAGGCAGCGGCATGCCGATCGTCTGGTCAATGCGAACCTGCGGTTCGTGATCAAGATCGCGCTGGAGTACCGCAACTACGGCTTTCCGCTCCTCGACCTCATCCAGGAGGGGAACGTGGGGCTGGTGCGGGCGGTGAAGAGCTACGATCCGGACAAGGGGTACCGGCTCATTTCGTACGGGGTCTGGTGGATTCGGGCCTTCGTCCAGGAGTACATCCTGAAGAACTGGAGCCTGGTCAAGATCGGCACGACGCAGCTCCAAAGGCGGCTCTTCAACAACCTCCAGAGCTCGCAGAAGAGGCTCCAGAGGCTGGTGGAAGCCGGCAACGACGAGGTGGGCTGCCGGGAGGCGCTGGCCCGGTCGGTGGGGGGCACTGTGGCGGATGTCGAGGAGATGGAGCGAAGACTGGCCGGCAGGGATCTGGGGTTTTCTATGATCGACTGGCGGACGAGGGATGCGACGCCGAGTCGCTTCTGGAAGAGAGACAGTACCGGCACGTGCAGAACCGCGAGCTGAGGCGGGCTCTCGATCAGCTCGAGGAGCGCGAGCGGTTCATCCTGGTTGCGCGGCACCTCCAGGAGGATGCCGTGACTCTGCGGGAGCTCGGGGATCGGCTCGGGATCTCGAAGGAGCGCGTCCGCCAGTTGGAGAACCGGGCCCTGGAGTCGCTTCGAAGCTGCATGGCACAGGCACACAAAGAGAACGGAGCGCTTGCTCTGTGAGTCCGAGCTACAACTCGGTTTCCTTCGAGGGGGGCGCAGTCGAAGGGTTGCTTCATCGCCGCCTCATTGCGACGCAAGGACCCGAACCCGGGTAGTGACCGATCACTACGCCACTTGCGTCGCTTTTCACGACGTAACCCGGGTAGTGACCGAACACTACGGGAGTTGCGTCGCTTTTCACGACGTAACCCGGATAGTGACCGAACACTACGGCAGTTGCGTCGCTTCTCGCGACCCCAAGACCCGTGCAAGGATGAGTCGATCGCAGCGAGAGAGCCGATGCGCCCTCGGTTCGATCTGGATATTCCTCCGTGGATCCTAGACTGACGGTGGCTCTGGGGGCATCGGAGCGGGGTCGAGGTTAATCGAGGGGAACGGGCGGTGCGTGGGAGCTGCATCCTCCCCGCCTTCTTCCTTCTCGGGTTGAGTGAAGTCCATCACCTGGATGCCCTCTTCGCCTGCGGGAAGTTCTCCGGACGGCCCGCCGCTGCGATCGGTTCCGTTCTGGCCGTCTTCCTTCTCGCCCGCGCTTTGCGCTCCCGGGCCGGCATCCGGGGTGGCCGGCTCGCCGTCGTTCTGGCCCGTGTTTCCGGCTGGAGGGTCGGCCTGTGGCAGGGGAACGTCGCTTCCGGGGGGGCTGTCCGCAGAGGCTGCGGGGGCCTCCGCTTCGGGTGCGGAATCCGGCCCGTCTTCGTGGGACGGCTCCCCCGAATCCGGTGCGGAAGGGGGCCCCTCGGCCGCGTCAGCGGGGACGGCCACCGGGCCGCCCGAAGCGGGGCGTCCCGCTGGAAGGGCAGTCGGTTGCGCCCGAGGCTTCGTACGTGCGCCCGGAGAAGGTGGGGGCTGCTTGATCTTCTTTGGTTGCGGGCTCGCTGCACGCATTCCGGCAGACTCCGAGGCAGCTCCGGATCCGGGCTGCAAGGCCACGCCGCCGCTGACGCGGCCATCAGAGGGGCCCTCAGCCGCAGGGGGCGGGGCCGAGCCATCGGCGGGCGGGGCCGAGCCATCGGCGGGCGGGGCCGAGCCATCGGCGGGCGGGGCCGAGCCACCGGCGGGCGGGGCGGAAGAAGCGGCGGGCGGGGCCGAGCCATCGGCCGGCGGGGTGGAAGAAGCGTCCACAGCTTCGGAGGCTGCCCCTGAGGCCGGGTTCCCGAGCGGAGCGATCGGTGAGGGGGAGTCCGATGTCCTGCCTGCGGGTGCTTCGCCCCCCGGAGTCGAGCTGCCGGAGGTTTCTCCTGCCTCCCCGGGGCCCTGTGCAGGACTGGTCTGCAGTAGACTGGGAGGCGGGGCAACAGGGGGAGGCGGAGTCTCCTTTGCGCTCCGGTCCTGGTAGAGGTAGACGAGGAGGGCGAGAACCGCGAGCGCAAGCAGTGCGAAGGGCAGTGGGCCTGCAAACCGCCGGGACGGGCGCTCTCCCATCGCGATGGAATAGCGGAAGGGGGAGGACTCGACCTTTGAGCCGCTGCGATGCGCAGCCAGGACCGCGGAGGGGGTCATCAGGCGGTCGCCGAACTGGCGGAACAGCCTCGTCGCGGTAACGGACATGTCACCTGCCGCTGGGGTTATGGTGCTGATGTGGGCGGGGGTGATCAACGAGTCGATCCCGGCGCCGCAGAGGACCAGGAGGTAGCTGTCGGGCTCGGACAGGGAGCGGGACTGCCGGAGTGCGAAGACCTCGGGAGGGAGTCCGAGGCCGTTGACGGCGTTGTTGTCAACGTTCCGGGTTTCGTCGGCGCTCAAGCCGTGCATTGCGAGACGGGTGGCCGGGGTCTCCGGGTCAACGAGCCGGCGGGTCTGCCCCTGGGTCCGAAGATAGACGCCGTTGGCGCCAGCGGACGCCACGTGGAGATGATCCCCGGTGGAGAGGACTGCGGCGGCCGATATGAGGATGCCCTGGAGCGAGCGGTTGCGCTGGATGATGTCGCACGTGGCGCGGTTGGCGGCCTCGAAGGCCTGGTCGAGCATGCGGGCCGGGGAGGTGGCGGTGGTGCACGCTGCGGTCGCGACGAACGCCCCCAGCGCGGCCTGGACAAGGGGCGCGGCAGCCGGATCGGCCGAGGTGGATTCCAGCGCGAGGAAGAGGATGCCCCGATGAAGGCGGACCTCGGCGGCCATGGCGGTCATCCGCCCCGACGGGTCCAAGGCTATGTCCACCAGATGGCTCATCTCCGGTAAGGTCTCCCCATTTGCCGGGTTCCGGCGGCCGGCACATCATAGCCCCAACGGCCGACGGAGTAAATGCGCAAATGCGTTGTCTGCGGTGTGCAATCGGCGTATGGTCCCTCGCAGGAGGTGGCGGTTGGACCTGATGCGGATAACGGACCAGCTCTGGCTGGTGCCTGCGATGAACTCCGGACGGTTTCCGTTTGCGCAGTCGGTCTACGTCGATGCGGAGCGGAAGCTCCTGTTCGATGCGGGGCTGGGCCCGCAGCTCATGGGCCAGTTCGTCCGCCAGTATCCTGTCGACATCGTGATCGTCTCCCATTCCCATCCGGACCACATTGCGGGTTGCTGGATGCTGGCGGACATGGCGCCGATCTTCGTCCCGAACGAGGCAGCGGAGAGTTTCGGGCGGCTGGATCTCCTGGCAGAGCGGTTTGTGGAGGGGGAGGAAGAACGGAACCTCTGGAAGGCGCTGGTCACGAAGGTGATGGGATACCGGGATTGCCCTCACCAGCGGGTCTATGATGGGCGGAGCGCCTTTGACCTGGGCAGCGTGAAGCTGATCGCGCTGCACACTCCGGGGCACGTGGTGGATCACTACTGTTTCTTCGAGGCGAACAGCGGGGTGATGCTGCTGTTCGACATCGATCTGTCGCCGTCGGGTCCGTGGTACGGGCATCGCGAGTCGGACGTGGGGCGGTACGAGGCATCGATCGAGTTCGTGCGGTCTTTCTCCCCGGAGATCGCGGTGACGAGCCACATGGGCGTGCTGCGGCAGGGGGTGGACGCAGCGCTGGAGGAGTTCCGGGCGCGGTTCTCCCGGCGGGACGAGTGGCTGCTGGACATGCTGAAGGAGCCGCGTCTGCTCGATGAGCTGGCCGAGGGGTTCCCATTTTCGAAGGGTTTCCATCCCAAGCTGAAGCCGCTCGCACTCTACTGGGAGAAGCAGATGCTCCGGAAGCATGCGGACCGGCTGGTGGAGTCGGGGCTTGCGCTACCTGTCGGGGACCGGTTCGTCCGGCGGTAGCGCGTCTTTTTCGATCGCGCTCGCGTTCGATCGCGCTCGCGTTCGATCGCGCTCGCGTTCGATCGCGCTTACTGCGTTGACCGGAAGTCGGACTTGTGGGTTGGTTCGCGTCCTGCAGCCGCGTGGGCCCCACCCTACTCCACGGTATAGGGGGTCATCCAGGATTCATAGTCGCGGCACTGCCCGCGGACGACATCGAAGAACCGCTTCTGCACGGCCTTGGTGATGGGGCCGGGGACGCCAGCGCCGATCGTGCGGTTGTCGATCTCGACGACCGGCGTGATCTCGGCCGCGGTGCCGGTCATGAAGACCTCGTCTGCGAGCCACATTTCGTCCCGGGTGAACTGCTGGGGCTTGACGCGATAGCCGAGGTCGCGGGCCATGCGAATGACGCTGTCCCTGGTGAGCCCGCCGAGGATGGCGGACGAGAAGGGGGGCGTCTTGATGGTGCCGTTCTTGACGATGAAGATGTTCTCTCCGCTCCCCTCGGACACATAGCCGGTGGTGTCGAGCATGATGCCTTCGTCGTATCCGGCGATCTTGGCTTCGCGTTTCGAGAGGATGGAGTTCACGTAGTGGCCGACGATCTTGCCCTTGACCATGGAGGAGTTGACATGGTGGCGGCTGAACGAGGAGACCTTGGCGCGGATTCCCTTGTTGAGGGCCTCTTCGCCCAGATAGGCTCCCCATTTCCAGACGATGACGGCGATGCGGACCGGGTTGTTGGGCGCATAGAGGCCCATGGCGCCGTCCCCGACATAGGCAAGTGGGCGGATGTAGCCCTCCGGAAGCCTGTTGAGCCGGAGGCTGTCGATGCAGGCCCTGCAGATCGTGTCACGGTCGAACGGTGGCTTGAGCATCACGATCTTCAGCGAGTCCATGAGCCTCTGGATGTGCTCTTCGAGTCGGAAGACGACCGAGGTTCCATCAGGCCGCAGGTAGCTGCGAATGCCTTCGAAGGCTCCCACTCCGTAGTGAAGGGTGTGCGTGAGAATGTGGACGTTCGCCTCGTCCCAGTTGACGAACTTCCCGTCCATCCAAATCTTCTCGACCTTGTCGACCATGGGATGCACCTCCGTCCTTCCCCGGCGTTCCGGGGCGCATACTAACTCGCCCGCGCCGATGCTTCAAGGGGGAATAAAAAGGTATTGTACGGCTACGCTGACGGGGTGGCGGGGGAGCGGAGGTCGAGGGCCTCGATGAACGCTTCGAGGCGGGTCCGGGTGGGGCCTTCGGCATAGTTGCGTGGGTCAGTCGTGTCCGCGTCGATCAGCACCGTTCGGACGCCGCAATCCTGCGACAGGCTCCGCTGGATGTCGTACTGCCCGACCGAGTACGGCTTGCACGAGCGGGTGGAATGGAAGACCACGCCGTCGACCGAGTAGTCCTTGATCATGCTCTTCATGAGGGCGGTGCGGTGTTTCAGATCCCGGTTGAGGATCACGAGCGAGTAGGTGCGGGCTGCGGACTCGAGCGGCTTCTTCGGGTCGAGCATGTGGACGGTCTCGGCCCAGGCGTTGGTATAGGTCGCGGCCACGAAGACGCAGCCTGCCTGCGAGAACAGCTTGATGAAGTCGCCGAGCTTGAACCAGACAGCGATGTTGTCCCACAGGAGGCGGTGCCGCTCTCCGTTGACGGCAGCGATGCCGCGGGACACACGGGACTCGAGCTCTTTCAGCAACAGCTCGTAGTAGCGCTCGGCCACAGGAAGACCGCGCAGGCTGACCACGGGGGCCATGTGGGCAAAGGCATCGAAGATGGTCATGGGTGCGGGGCGCCGGGTCATGGAGCGCAGAACCTCGCCCCACATCAGCGACGTACGCTGAGCGCGCAGCAGGATCGGCTCGAAGAGGGCCGGAACGAAGCTCCTTCCTGCAATGGGTTCGAGCTGCGGGATGAGGGCCTCGAGCTGGCCGACCATGTAGGCCAGGGTTCCGTCGTCCAGGTCGTCGGCCACGAACGGGGTGTCGAAGAGAACCAGCGGGACGGAGTAGTGGTGGGCGAGCTGCTTGTACCAGTAGAGCACGGTCTGGCAGATGTTGGTGGAGCAGACGAGGACGTTGGGTCTGGGGAGGGTACCGACCGGGCTGCGGGCACCGAGTGCCAGCCCCAGGTCGATGCGGGCGTAGCTGCACAGGTCCTGCGAGAAGCCGGCATGCTCCGCGGGCGCGGACATATCAAGCCCGGCAAGCCGGGCCCCGCAGAGGGCACCGTGGTTCTCGGGGTAGACGGTGTAGAAGCCCATGGCGCGGAGCAGTTCGACCGGGGCGCCGGACGTGACCCATGCCACGGGCATGGCGGCGGCCGCGTGCCGGGCCAGCAGGTAGTGGCGGGTCATGATGGTGCGCAGCCTGTCCGCACACTGGAGCGGCGGGCCGGCCCAGGCAGGGGGCTTGCGCTTTGGCCGCAGAGCACGGCGGACCGAGCGTCGAGCGGAATCGGCTGCCAGCAGGAGCGGCAGGGACACGTCCCTGGCCAGGCGGTAGCGAAGGGTTCCGGATGCGCCCATCACAGCACCTCCAGGAAGGCGTCGAGCCGGGTGGCGAGCTGACCGACCTGCGGCTGGTGCAGCTCGCTCTCGAGCACGAGCACGGGGATCCCGGCCTTGCGCAGCCCCTGGACGACGAAGGGGTGGTCGAACAGCTCGAGCTCGCAGAACTTGACCGTGTGCAGGAGGACCCCGGCGGCGCCGGAGCTGCGGACGAGCTCGGTCAGCCAGGCGATGCGATGTTCAATCGGGCTGGCGATGCTGGTGCACGGAGGCAGCGACAGCAGGCGTCGGGCAGCGGCGGTCCATGGGTCGGGGGCGGGCTCGATGGGCTTGCGAAGCAGCCGGCGGCCGGTGGAGATCAGATCGTCCTCCACGACATGGACGTTGCGCTGGTCGAGCAGTGCCAGCAGGCTGCGGTCCGGAAGCACGCCGGAGAGGACCAGCTTCACGTCCGCGGGGCCGGCCGCACCCCTTTCCGCGTCGGCCAGCAGGTGCTCCGCCGCCTTCACGAGCTCATCCGGGAGAACGAGCTCCCGGAGACGGACGGTGCGATAGAACTCCGTGTTCGACCAGCGACCGGCACTGTTCCGCCTCGCTGCGTAGAGACGTGAGAGCGCTGCGTGCGCCCTGTCGACCGCGGCGCCGGCGTCGGCCAGATCCGAGTCCGAGAATGTCCTGCCCGCCAGCCCGGCCACCTGGCCGGCAAGACGCCGGGCCTGGGTGACGACAAAGGCCTCAGCCCCGGAATGCCCGGTGTTGCGGGGGGGGTAGAACAGGAACGCAGGAGTCGGATGGTGAATGCAGTCCCGGACGATGGTGAACAGGTTCTGAAGCGTGTCGCAAAGGTGGGGAAAGAGGAGACAGTCGAGCGCCGGGGCCTTGTCGGAGAGGAGCAGCTCGAGGCTGGCAAGCCCGACGCCGCAGACGAACGGCTGGAGGTGTCCCGATGCCCGGGCGGTAGGGCCGGGCGGGTCCCATACCTCGACCGGCAGGAACCCGGCAGCGTGGAGCACTTCGGCCGGGTAGCGCCCCGGAAACACGGCTGCGATCCTCCTTCCGGCTGAGCGGTGGCGCTCGATCGACGACTTGCGGCTGGAAACGTCCATGGCCCCCCTCCCCTTCCGGCGACTATACGGGAGGGTGCGACTCAAGGGAAGAGATGCTTCGGCTCAGCACGGAACCGATCACTGCCGGGTTGACGAGCAGGCCTGTTGCGGCCCCGCCCTCACGGTCAGGGCTCTGACAGCCTCCTGCTGCGCCCCGCAGTCAACCCGGGAGTGATGCCTTACGCTCGGGACAGGTCGATCACCGGAGATCAGTCCTGGTTCGACAATGGGAGATGGGGGCAGGCACTGCGAGCTGGGCTCAGTCCGCTGCTGCAACGGGCCGGCGCTCGTTCTCCACGGTCCGGATGAACGCGGCAAGCTGCTTGTGGACCCCCTGGTACTCGTGGAGCAGGATGACGGTCCGTTTGCGGCTGCGTAGGAGCTGGCGGGCAAGCCCCTTGACCGACTTGACGGAGGTCGACGGTCCCCACGTAGGCTCCTGCAGCGTCCAGTGGACCGGCGCCTTGAGGCCGGCAAGGTCGAAGCCGTGATTGACGTGCTTCAGCCTGGCCCCCATTCCGCCGGGGAGACGACCGTAGACGTGCTCCCAGGGGGTGCCTGCCGCGACCGAGACGATCTGGTCGAAGAGGCGGATGTCGTCCGCGATCTGCCCTGCGGTCCGGGCCTGGAGATGAGCAAGCAGGGAGGTATCGTGGTTGATGGAGTGATAGCCGATCCGGTGACCGGAGGCCGAGATGCGCGCCAGGAGGTCGCGGGTGACCTGCGGGCGATTGCCCCACTGGCGTGCGACGTTGCTGCCGATGAAGAAGAAGGTCACCTTGACCCCGCTTGCGTCGAGCACGTCGAGGATGGGCCGCAGGCGAGCGGGGCGAGGCCCGTCGTCGATGGTGATGTCGATCCAGTCGGGCCACCACTCGGGCTGTCCCCCGGGGAACTGGTATTCCTCGAACCGGTCCGGCTCGGACCAGTCTGCGGAGAGCTCTTCGAGAGTGTGGAGGGGGAGGCGGGGTACCCGGACAGGCTTGCCGGGGGCGGATGCGGCCTCCTCTGCGGGGCTGACAGGGCCTACGCCGCGGCGGCGGGCGTATTCCATGCGTTCGACCGCGAATGCGAACTGGGCCATGCTGCGGGTATCCTCCCAGAGTGCGAAGCGGGTCGCGAGCTGCACGATCCAGTCGACCCACGGAGTGGGCATGGCATCGACTTCAGGCAGTGCGGGAGGGAGGGAATCGTTGGGCACGGCCAGGGCCTGTTCGCCGTGGGGGATGGCGTCCCGCAAGGCCGCCAGGATGCCGGAGTCCCGGGCTTGGGAGAGGCAGGGGATGGAGGCTGCCGAAAGGCTCAGTGCGATGCGCTTTCTGTCGGTAGCATCCCGCCCCTCGAGCAGCCGGGTCGCCGCCTGTGCTGCCCTGCGGCAGTTGCCGGCGTTGAAGTGGGCCAGACCCCAGAAGGCGAGCGATGCCTTGGGATCCGAGACCGGATCGGGAAACGGGGTGGTGACCTGGAGCTCGGCGATGGTGTCGAGCCCCAAGGTCTCGGCCGGCCGGATCCGCGGCCCCGCGGCCTTGGGAGCGAGCGCGGCAGCCGCCGCGAGCCGAACGGTAGGGGCCGACGCAGCATTCATGACGAAGAACAGGAGGTCCTCGTGGTGCGGGTGTCTGATCTGCGCCAGTGCGCGCACGAGCACCGCAGGAGTGGTATCGGAGCAGTCGGTGGTCAGCAGGGTGGAGACGAGCAGCGGATAGGAGTGATCGTCCCTCCAGTCAGCCAGGGTGGCGCCAGAAAGACGGATCAGCTCGCAGTCGGATCGGCTTCTCAGCACCTTCCGGAAGAGCTCCGCACTGCCGACGTCACCGAGGAGAGCCAGGGCCCGCAGGCTGGCCACGGCATCCTCGCCGCTCAGGGGTTCGGCAGCAGCGCGCAGAGACGGAAGTGCGGGGACATAGCGGAAGAACCCGAAGAACCGGGCCATGGAGACCCGATCCTTGGCACTTGCTTCGGGCCAGTCGGAGAGGAATCGGGCCAGGGTGTCCCGGACGCGTTGGGCGTCGAGGGTCGGTTCTGCGGCCGGGATCTTCGGGGCGCCTTGCGGCCCCACGGCGACGGCACGATGGCGCGAGACGATGGTGACCGTGGCGATGATTTT
>VGRX01000112.1 GCA_016875215.1 Deltaproteobacteria bacterium | reverse complement strand
GAAAGATGGAGAAGCTGATGCTGACGCAGACGCTGAAGCTGACACGCGGCAACAAGCGTCTGGCAGCGCACCTGCTGGGGATTTCGCAGCGGACGGTGTACCGAATCCTCGACCGGCAGGAGAAGGATGAGGACGCGTAGAAGGAAGCGTGCTTGACAGAAGTGCCCTTCCGCCCCCGCCCGCGGCCGTCGATTTGTCAAAATGGCAAGGATCGGGGCTTCCGAGACGCCGGGCGGCGGCGCTCAGCAGCCTGTGGGGCCGTTCAGCAGCGCCTGGTGGAATGGCACGAACCTTGCAAGCCATGAGGCTGCTCCACGCCCGTGCGTGAGCAGGTGGGGGGCGGAGGAATCGATGCCGATTCCGACCCCGACGCCGGTGCGGTGAGGTTGACAGAAACGGGAGGTCGTTCATGGAGTTTCTGTTCAAGCGGTACTTCTGGATCCTGAACTCGGTTCTTCTGATCGGGGCGGGGTATGCGGCAGCGAACGCTGCCATGTCCTACGTGGAGTTCGAGGTCTTCGAGGTGGCGCCTGCGGACGCGACCGGTGATGCGGAGGAGGGGGGGGACGAGGAGCTGGACGAGTTCCGGCGGCCGACCGCGTCCAGGAGCGTGGATCTCGAGCGGAGGATGCAGCTCCTGCAGGCTGCCAAGTCGGAGGAGACGGCCGAGGCGCCGCCGGAGGTTGCCATGATCGAGGAGGAAGTGCCGGTCGAAGAGGCGCCTCCGGCCGAGGAGACGGGGGGGCAGCTGGACCTCGAGCTGATTGCGGTGATCACCACTCCCCAGGATCCGAGCAAGAGCATGGCGATGGTGAAGGTGGACGGAGGGGAGGCGAGGTGGGTGGGGATCGGCACGGAGCTCAAAGGGGGGTTCCACGTCAGCCAGATCACCAACTACTACATCACGGCGAGCCAGGGGGTGACGGAGCTGTTGTGGAAGAAGCACGAGCCCAAGGGGGCCGGGCCGATGCTGGCAGCCGGCGGCCGGATTGGCGCGCCGGCACGCGGGACGGAGGAGCCGGTCCGGGAGGCTGCCCCCCGGGAGCCTCCGGCGTCGAGCACCCCCTACTCGGAGGGGGTCAAGCAGCTCGGACCGTGGGAGTATCGGATCGACCGGGGGATGCTGAACGAGCAGCTCCAGGACCTGGCCAAGCTGGGCCGCGAGGCGAGGGTGATTCCGAACTACGACAAGGACTCGGGGACCTACAAGGGGTTCAAGCTCATCGGCGTGAGGCCGAACAGCCTCTACCGGGCCCTCGGAATCCGGTCCGGTGACGTCATCCAGCAGATCAACGGCGAGGAGCTGTCGTCCCCCGGCAAGGCGTTGGAGCTGTTCACGCAGCTCCAGAATTCGAGCAGCATCATGCTGGACATCACACGGCGGGGGAAGCAGCACTCCTTGTCGTACAAGATCGAGTGACCCGGTGGTGAGAAGAGGAGAGCGATAATGGGCAAGAACGGTTTTTCCGCAGCGGTTCTGGTTGCCGCGCTGGGACTTTGCAGCGTGGCGTTTGCGCAGGTGCTGCCCCCGGATCCGGGGGGGGGGCCGGAGTCACCGCCCTCCGGGATCGGTGCGGGCGGCCCGCCGGCCGGGGTGGTGCCTCGAGACGGCAAGGCAGCGCCGCGGGAGTTTGCTCCCCAGGTTGCCCCGGCAGGCGCCGAGTCGGGAGGGGCCGTGACGGGCGAGGGTGCGGCTCCGGCCGGAGAGGTTCCCAGGAACGTGGTCGAGGCGACTGCTCCGGCCAACGTCATCAAGGTGAATCCGTCCGGTGTGTCCGAGATCCCTTGCCAGAAACTCGGGCTCAACGACATGGTGGCGCTAGACTTCAAGGATATGCCGCTGGATGACCTCATCCGCCTGATCTCCTGCTGGACGGACAAGAACTTCCTGCTTACCGGCGGGTTCCAGGGCAAGACGATCACGCTCATGTCGCCGCAGCCGGTGACGGTGGCGGAGGCGTACAAGGCGTTCCTGAGCGTGCTGCGTGCGCACCAGTTGATCGTGGCCCCATCGGGCAAATTCCTGCGCATCGTCCCGGAAAACACGGGCAAGCAGGAGACCATTCCGTTCCTGAAGGACGGGTCGGGCGTCCCTGCGGACGAGGGGATGGTGACCAAGGTGGTCAAGCTCAAGTACGTGCCGGCATCGGAGCTGTCGCAGGTGCTCGGCAGCTTCAAGGGGCGTGCCGGCGAGATCATCAGCTACGGGGAAGACACGCTCATCATCACCGATGCCGCGGTCATGGTTCGGAAGCTGGAGAAGTTCGTCGACGAGCTCGATCGGCCCACGGACAAGGAGAAGATCTGGGTCCGGCCGGTGCAGTATGCGGAGGCCGCACAGCTCGTCGAGGTGATCACGGGCATGTTCGGCGAGGGGGCAGCCGGTCCGGCCCCGGGCGGCCGACCCCGGGCGGCAGCGCAGCCGCGGCCCCCGCGGGGACAGCCTTCGGCCCCGTCCGGGCCTTCGTCGGTGGACAAGGAGGGGGCCGAGGCGATCAAGGTCTCGAAGATCTTCGCGGACGAGCGAACCAATCAGCTTCTCATCGTGTGCAACTCGACGACGTACCTCCAGGTGGACAGGCTGGTGCGCAAGGTGGACGTCCCGATTCCGGGGGAAGGCCAGATCCACATCTACTACCTCGAGAATGCGGATGCGGAGGAGCTGGCGTCGACGCTGTCTTCGCTGGCATCGGGGACTGCGGCCGGAGGTGGGGCACGTGGGGGCGGTGGCCCGCGGGGCGGCCCGCGGGGCGGCCCGGCGGGGGCCCCCGGCGGCGGCGTGGCCGGCCTGTTCGAAGGGGAGGTGAAGGTCACGGCGCACAAGCAGACCAACTCGCTGATCATCGAGTCGTCTCTCAAGGATTTCGAGAGCATGAAGCGCGTGGTCGAGAAGCTCGACATCCGGCGCAAGCAGGTCTACGTCGAGGCGATGATCATGGAGATCTCGTCGAACAAGGAGCGGAAGTTCGGGATCTCGGGCAGCGCGGGTACGACGGTGGACGTGGACGGCGAGACGGTACCGCTGCTGATGGGCCTTGGCGGCCTGGGCGTCTCCGGCCTGGACATGCAGCAGCTCATGAAGGGGGGGCTTGCGACCGGCATGCAGGGGCCGCTGGTCGATCTCTCCACCGGGAGCACCGGTACGGCGGAGGGGCTTTCCGGCGACCTGTCGATCCCGTCGTTCGGCTTTCTGCTGCAGGCCATTGCATCGAACTCGGACGTGAACATCCTGTCGACGCCGCACATCCTGACCTTGGACAACGAAGAGGCGGAGATCCAGGTGGGCAAGCAGATCCCGTATCAGGCAACCAGCATGGGCGGCCTTGGCGGCCTTGGCGGTATGGGTGGCCTCGGGGGATTGGGCGGCTACGGGGGGATGACCGGCGGCCGGGACATCACGAGCGGCATCAGCTCCGCCCTGGGCGGCTACGGGGGCGGATATGGGCTCATGAGCAGCCTGCTGGGCGGCGGCATGGGGATGGTGCAGCGCATCGACGTCGACCTCACCCTGAAGATCACGCCGCACATCAACGAGTCCAATTTCGTGCGCCTGGAGATCGACCAGTCCGTGGATGACGTGGAGAGCATCGACCGGAATCTCGGTCCGACCACCTCGAAGCGCAAGGTGACCAACACGGTGGTGGTCCGTGACCAGCAGCCGGTCGTGATCGGCGGCCTGATTCGCGACAGGGAATCCGAGGGAGTGGACAAGGTGCCGTTCCTCGGCGACGTGCCGCTGCTGGGGATCTTCTTCCGCAAGACCGTGACCAAGACCGAGAAGAAGAACCTGCTGATGATCATCATCCCGCACATCATCGTGGACCCGTCGGACCTGTCCCGGATCCACCGGGAGCGGCTCGAGGAGATCCGGCGGTTCGCGGAGTACCTGGCGACCAAGGAGAAGGAGCGGCAGGGGATGGTGGACTACGAGAAGAAGCACGGTGCGCTGGAGCAGATGCGACAGGTCGTGGATCGAGCCAAGGCGGAGCGGGAATCCCGGGAGCGGGCCGAATTCGAGGGGACCTCCGTGGACCTCGTCGGGCCGCCGGAAACGCACGATCTCGAGTACGATCCCACGCAGCAGCCCAAGGGGGACCAATGAGCGAGGTCAGGGGGAGGAAGCTGTTCGACGACCGGCTCATCGGCCAGGTGCTCAAAGACATGGGGGTGCTGTCCGAGGCCGAGATCACGCAGGCGCTCCGCACGCAGCAGGAGAAGGGGGGCCGCTTTGGCGAGGTGCTCGTCGCACAGGGGGCCGTGAGCCAGCGGGATGTCGCGCTGGCGCTTTCCCACCAGTTCGGGATGGACTTCGTGGAGGAGTTCGACAAGTCGCAGCTCGACCCGAACCTGGTCGAGCCGTTCTCGCTGGCGTTCGCCAAGCAGCACGAGTTTGCCCCGCTGTATCGCCGTCGCGGCAAGGTCGTGGTGGCGCTCGCGGATCCGACGCAGGTCGCGGTGCTCAACGACCTGGCATCGCTGTACGGCGCGGGCGTGGAGCCGGTCGTGGCGATGCTCGACCTGGTGCTGGCGGTGCTCAACGCCCAGTACGACCGGCGCACCGGGGCCCAGGAGGTGATGGGGGACATCGAGGGGTCCGAGGATCTGGGCAGTCTCGCCCACGACCTCGAGGAATCGACCAAGGACCTGCTCGAAGAGGATGACGAGGCCCCGATCATCCGGCTGGTGAACTCGATCCTGGCGCAGGCGGTCAAGGAGAAGGCGTCGGACATCCACATCGAGCCGTTCGAGAAGGGCCCCTCCGTGCGCTTCCGCAAGGACGGCGTGCTGCACGAAGTGCTCAACGTCCCGAAGCGGCTCCAGTCGAGCATCACGTCCCGAATCAAGATCATGGGCACGCTGAACATAGCGGAGAAGCGGCGGCCCCAGGACGGGCGCATCCGGATCCGCATTGCGGGGCGCGACGTCGACATCCGCCTGTCGACCATTCCCATAGCGTTCGGCGAGAGCCTGGTGCTCCGACTCCTGGACAAGACCACGACGGTGCTTGACCTGCAGGATCTGGGCATGGCGGACGATGACCGTGCGAAGGTGGACTACCTGATCCACCGGCCGCACGGGATCATCCTGGTCACGGGGCCCACCGGCTCGGGCAAGACGACCACGCTGTATGCGGGGCTGACCGCGATCAACTCGCCGGACAAGAAGATCCTGACCATCGAAGACCCGGTGGAGTACCAGCTCACGGGCATCAACCAGATGCAGGTGAACCCCAAGATCGACGTCACGTTCTCGTCTGCGCTGCGAGCATTCCTGCGCCAGGATCCGGACGTGATTCTGGTGGGCGAGATCCGTGACAAGGAGACGGTGGAGATTGCGATCCAGGCATCGCTGACGGGGCACCTGGTGTTCTCCACCGTGCATACGAACGATGCGCCCTCCACCTTCACGCGACTGACCGACATGGGGGTGGAGCCGTTCCTGATCGCGTCCTCGGTCATGGCGGTGATGGCGCAGCGGCTGGTGCGGGTGTTGTGCAAGTCGTGCCGCCAGCCGGGGGAAGCGAGCCCGCTGCAGCTCAGGCAGCTCGGGATCACGGATGGCCGGAGCGCGACGATCTTCGTGCCCCGGGGATGTGCCGACTGCTCCGGGACGGGGTACTCGGGGCGGAAGGGGATCTTCGAGCTGCTGGTCGTGACCGATTCGGTGCGGGACCTCGTCATGGCGAAGGCGAATGCCTCGGAGCTTCGGCGGCAGGCGCTCAAGGACGGGATGACGACCCTTCGGGGGGACGGGGCGAAGAAGGTGCTGTCCGGGCTGACCTCCATCGAGGAGGTGCTCCGGGGGACGCAGGACGACACGATGCTGTTCTGAGCCGGGGGATTGGATGCCGGTCTACGAATACAGGGGGGTGGGTTCCAACGGGCGGGCCGTGAGGGGCGTGCTGGACGCGGACAACCCACGGGACCTCAAGGACGCCCTGCGCAGGCAGGGGATCTTCCTTTCCGAGTACAAGAGCATGGAAGGGGGGGGGGCGGAGGCCGGAGAGGCGCCTCGCCGCCCCGGAGGGCAGAAAGGGGGGATGACGCACGCGGCGGAGGCGCACGGGAAGGGGGGCGGATTCCGCCTGGGCAAGCGCGTCAAGGTCATGGAGCTGGCCGAGGTGACGCGGCAGCTCTCCACCCTGCTCAAGGCCGCGATTCCGGTGGTGGACTGCATCACTGCCGTGTCGAAGCAGTCTTCCAACGTGAACCTGCAGCGGGTCCTCAACGAGATCCGCCGGGCCGTGACCGAGGGCAAGTCGCTCGGCAATGCGCTTGCGGATCACCCCGCGGTATTCAACGACCTGTACGTGAACATGGTGCGTGCGGGCGAGTCGTCGGGCACGCTGGACATCGTGTTTTCCCGCCTTGCGGATTTCACGGAGGCCCAGGCGAAGCTGCGGTCCCGGCTCATCGGCGCCATGACCTATCCGCTGGTGATGATGGGGGTCGGTGTCATCATCGTGAGCCTGATGATGATGTTCGTGGTTCCCAAGCTGACCGCGATGTTCACGGACATGGGGCAGAAGCTCCCGGCGCTGACCCGGGGGCTCATCTGGATCTCGGAGTACTTCCAGGACTGGTGGCACGCGACCGCGGCCGGCATCGTCTTCGCCATATGGTCGTTCAACAAGTACCGCACGAGCGAGAGCGGGCGGGCGCGATGGGACTCTTTCGTGCTGCGGATCCCGCTGTTCGGCCAGCTCATGCGGATGGTGGCGATCACCCGTTTCTCGAGGACGCTCGGGACGCTGCTCAAGAGCGGAGTGCCGATCATCACTGCGCTCGAGATCGTGAAGCACGTGGTGGGCAACAAGGTGCTGGAGGAGGTGCTGGAGGAGGCCAAGCTCGCGGTCAAGGAGGGTGATTCCCTGGCAAGGCCGCTGGAGCGGAGCGGGCAGTTCCCCCCCATGGTGGTCCACATGATCGCGGTGGGGGAGCAATCCGGGCAGGTCGAGGAGATGTTGGACAACGTGTCGAGCGCGTACGAGATGCAGGTGGATTCCAAGCTGACGGTGCTCACGTCGCTGCTGGAACCCCTGATGATCCTGTGCATGGGTGTTGCGGTGGCCTTGATCGTGTTTGCGATCCTGACGCCGATGCTGCAGATGAACGAGCTTCTGAAGGGATGAGGGAGGGGAACATGAAGACGAGAGTCAAGCTGGTTCGGGACGTGCTCCGCAAGGGGCAGTCGGGTATGACGCTGATCGAGATCATGGTGGTCATCGCGATCATCGGCATCGTGATGTCGGCCGTGGGGTACGGGGTCATGAACTACCTGGCTCAGGCCAAGGTCGATGCGGCCCGGGTGAGCCTGGAGAAGATCGGGTCGGTGCTCGAGATGTACTACGCCAAGCACGACGAGTACCCGTCATCGCTCGACGAGCTGACCAAGAGCGCGTCGAAAAAGGGCAAGGGGGCGCTCAAGAAGGCGGACCTCAAGGACCCCTGGAAGAAGAAGTGGATCTACTCCGTGGACGGGGACGGCTTCAAGCTGTGCTCGAGCGGCCCGGACAAGAAGGAGAGCACGGAGGACGACCTCTGCCTCGGCGAGGACGAGGATGTCGAGTAGTTTTGTGCGAGAGACCTGAGAGCGAAAAGGGTGGAGATGCGGGTCGCAAGGAGATCCGAATCGGAACGAGGACGGCCGGGGGGGCCCCGCGCGGGCAGGGCCTCTGCTCGGCAAGGGCTCACCCTCGTGGAGATCATGGTGGTGCTGGCCATCGTCGGTCTGATCGCGATTGCCATGGCGCCGGCCATCGGAGGGATCTTCGGCGCCCGGCTGGTGGCCTCCTGCAACAAGCTGTCCGGGATGGTCCGGTACGCCTACAACCTGTCGACGCTGCGGGGGAAGGTCCACCGGGTGGTGATCGACCGGGAAGAGGGGTCCTAGCTCGTGGAGGAGGTCGAGGAGAAGGGGGAGTGCCAGGGGGCCGAGCTCCTCGAGGACGGCAAGGGGAAGGGGAGTGCCCCGGACCTCTCCGGGAAGAAGCACGGGGGCGAAGGGGAGGAGCGGGACAAGGACGAGCTCGAACCCGCTCTGTCCGGCAAGGAAGTGAGAGACCGGCGGGTGAAGAAGGAGAAGCTGCCGGGTGGCATCAAGTTCGTCGGGGTGCTGACGAAGCACAACAAGTCGGTCGTGGAGAGCGGGACGGAGTCGATCTACTTCTTCCCGGACGGAACCGCGGAGAAGGCGATGGTCTGGCTCACGGACGGGGGTGACACGTTCACGGTCGAGGTGAAGGCGCTCCAGGGTACCGGCGTGGTGTTCACCGAGGAGCTCGACTCGAAGGAGCTTGCGAAGAGATGAGGTGGCGCGGCCTGCACGAGGGAGGTTCCCCCCTCCTGGAGATGATGGTCGCGATTGCGGTGCTCGCGATCGCGATGACGGCCATCATGTCGGCACAGCAGGCCAGCATGCAGGGCTCGGTGCTGATCAAGCGGGGGCAGGCGGCAGCATTGCTCATGCGCTCGATCATCTTCGACATCGAGGAGGAGTACAAGCTCGAGGGCTTCCCGGAAAACGCGCTGGAGGACCGGGATTGCGACGTGCCCGAGCCGTTCGACGACCTCTACAAGTGCCGGTACGACCTCAAGAGGCTGGACCTGGAGCCGGAGCAGATGCAGGCGCTGGTGGACCAGAGCTTTGGCGGGCTCATGGGGGAGGGAGGGCTTGCCTCCTTGCAGGCCGGAGACCGGGAGGGAGTGTCCGGCACGATGCAGGGGCTCATGAGCGGGAGCTCGTCCGGGCCGGGGGGGCTCGACCTTTCCGGGCTTGCGTTTCTCATGCCGTTTCTGGGGCCCGAGGGAGAAGCCCTGATGTCGCTGTGCAATGTCAACCTCGGGGCGATGATCATGGGCTTCATGGGGATCCAGTCCTTTGTGCCGAAGGTGCTGGAGGAGGTCAGCAACAAGACCCGTCAGCTCACGGTGACGCTGTCGTGGAACGAGGGGGCGTTCGGCGCCCGGGAGTTCGCCGTGGTCACCTTCATCACGTCACTTCCGGAGGAGCAGCTCCAACAGCTCAAGGAGATCGAGGATGCGCAGGAGGTCCTGGGCGGGGCAGGGTTGATCCCGGACCCGTCCGGGGGCGATGATCGTGGCGGCGGCGGCGGCGGTGGCGGCGGGGATCGAGGCGGCGGCAGCAGCGGAGGAGGACGGTGATGGCCATCCCATCCTCCGACAGAGGCTTCACCATGGTGGAGACCATGGTCGCAGTGGGCATCCTGACCATGGTGGCGGCGCTCATCTACTCCACGGTGGCCGTTACGCTGCGGGCGCAGAGGACTGCCGAGCAGACCCAGGCCATCTACCATGCCGGCATGGTGGCGGTGAACAAGATCTCCCGGGACCTGACGAACGCGTTCCTGTCGAAGCACGTGAGCGTGCTGGAGAAGAACCGGGAGACGCTGTTCCTGGGGCGTGACGACGAGGTGACCTTCACCTATGTCGGACACTACCGCTGGTTCCCGGAGACACCGGAATCGGACCAGGGAGTCGTCACCTACGAGGTGAAGAGCAAGCGCCTGCTGCGCCGTGAGAAGACGTTCATCGACGACCGCCCCGAGAAAGGGGGGGATGAGGATGTCCTCGCTGAGGGGGTCAAGAAGCTGGAGTTCGAGTACTGGGATCCGGTGGCCGAGGACTGGACCGACGAGTGGAAGGCCGAGCTGGAGGACACGGATCCCATCTTCCTGGACAAGGATGCGGAGAAGGCGGCCAATCTGGTGAAGAAGGTCTCGGGGATACCAACGGACGAGGAGACGTTCGTGCTGCCGCCTCGCGTGCGGGTGCGGCTGACGTTGCTGGACGAGGACGGCCGCGAGTACCCGTTCCAGACCGACGTGCAGATGCAGATGCGGGATGCGTTCAACTGGTGAGGGAAGATGACGTGGCAGGCTCGGAACTGAACGGTTTCGATGGGCTCGGGTGGGAGGGGGTTCTGCCCGTCCCGAGCGGAGTCGAGGGGCGCTCGACCATCCGTGGACGAGGTCGTGCTCTCGATGATTGCAGGAGCTGACGTGAAAGGGGAGCTCGAAGGACAGCGGGGAGTCGCGCTCGTGGTTGTGTTGACCGCGGTGGCCGTGCTGTCGGTTGCCGTGGCCGAGTTCTCCTACAACACGAAGATCAACGTGGGCATGACGCAGCATGCGCAGAAGGAGGTGCAGGCGTACTTCGCTGCGCGGTCGGGGATCATGCTGGCCCTGTTCACCCTGGAGGCCAAGGAGGTGGTGGACAAGGTCATCGGCATGTATGCCTCGTTCCTCGGGGGAATCAACACCCAGCAGATCGAGATCTGGAGGGCCATCGAGCCGCTCTGCCAGGGTTTCTCGACCGGGAAGTTCTCGCTGTACGGCATGGACCTGATGGACTTCCACGGGGTGGACGGGCTGGGGATGCCCGAGGGGATGGAGTTCTCGTGCAAGGTGGACCTGGAGGATGGCAAGATCAACCTCAACGGGGTCAAGAACGCGGGGGACAAGCAGTCGCTGTACACGCAGCTTCGCGGCCTGTTCATGCAGCAGTTCGCCAGCGACCTGTACAACGAGAACGAGCGGAAGGTCGACGAGGTGATCGCTGCCATCATCGACTGGGCGGACCCGGACGACAACAAGACGCAGGTCGAGCAGGGGATCGTGATCGAGAGCCAGGGTGGGGCCGGTGAAGGGGGCGGGCGGTACTCGAAGTTCGGGTACAAGGTCAAGAACGCGAAGTACGACACGGTGGAGGAGGTCCGCTACGTGGATGGCGTGACCGAGGGGATCTACTGCCTGTTGAAGGACAAGGTCACGGTCTACAACACCGAGAAGCTGAACGTGAACTCAGCGGACCTGGAAGTGGTCAAGGGGCTGGTGTGCGCCCACCTGGCGGATGCGGGGAAGCTGCTGTGCAATCCGCAGCTCAGGGCCTCGGGGATGCCGGCGCCGATCGACATCGTGGGCGAGTACTTCGAGATGTGCCGGATGGTGAAGAACAAGCTGTTCACGCCGCCGTTCTCGAGTGCCAAGCAGTTCACGGGTTTCTTTGGGAAGCTGTCTGCGTTTCTGGGGGAGGAGCTGCCGCTGGACACGGCGTCGCTCGAGAAGAAGGTGGGCACGCACGGGCGGGTCTGGCGGGTGAGTGCGACCGGCAAGGCGGGGAACGTGGAGCGCACGATCACCGCGGTGCTGGACACGTCCACCGGCAAGATCTCGTACTGGAGGGAGTAGACGCATGGCGCAGAAGGTGCAGGTGCTGGACATCGGGAGCTACTCGGCCAAGCGGGTGACGGCCCGGGTACCTCTCCTCGGATACGGAGTGTCAGGAACCCAGGAATCGGTGTTGACCTCCGCCCTGGAGGCCAAGACGCGTCGGACGGAGCAGCTCAAGGTCGCGCGCGAGCTGCTGCCCGGACGGCGGCTCGCCGGGGATGCGGTGACCGTGGTCATGCCGGCCGAGAAGCCGCTCAACCGGAAGATCGAGCTGCCGTTTGCGGACCGTTCGCGCATCGATGCCGTGCTGCGGTTCGAGCTCGAGAACCACCTTCCCGTGGCAGCGGAGGACATGGTCGCGGACTACCTCGTGCTGTCCCGCAGCAAGGCCGGGAGCGTTCTCTTCGCATCAGCGGTCTCGCTCAAGGAGATGGAGGAGCAGCGGGAGCTTCTCGATACCCTGAACATCGATCCGCGGGTGCTGGCGCACCAGGCGGTATCCAACGGACGGCTGGCGGAGCTGCTTCTGCAGGCGCCGGCACGGACCTGTGCCTTCGTGGATCTTGGACATCGCAAGACGGTCGTGACGCTGGTGAACGGTGGCCGGTTCGCGGGGGCGCGGATCATCTTGTCCGGAGGCTACGACCTGACGCGTGCCCTGTCCGAGCGTTTCTCGGTGGGAATGGAAGAGGCGGAACGGCTCAAGCGGGAGACGCACTTGTACCCGGCTGGCCAGGGCATTGCCGTGGGGCGGGTGCAGGAGGCCGCGGACTGTCTGCGTGAGACGCTGCGGTCCGTGTCCCGGGATCTGCGGCACACGTTCCGGGCGGAGCTCGAGCCGGACGAGATCTACCTGTTCGGAGGCAGTGCCGCACTCGGCGGGATCGACACGTTCCTCGGGGAGACGCTCGGCAAGCCGGTGACGCTGCTCTACCCGTCGTTGCTCAAGGTGAGCCGCGGGGGGGAGGCCGACGGCCTGCAGTTCGTTTCCGGGCTGGCAGCGGGCTATGCCTCGGTGCGTGGGAGCGATACGGTCCGGGTCAACTTCCGGCAGGGGGAGTGGGCCTACCAGGGGGACTTCCGCTTCATGCGCGGACGGATCATCTACCTGGCGTTCATGGTCCTGTTCTTCCTGGCGGCATTCGCAACGCCTCAAGTGCTGAGGTACCAGTCCGTCCTGGAGCAGGAGGAGCAGCTCAGGGCCGAGCTGATGGTGATCTCGGGCAAGATCCTGGGGGAGGAGCTGGATGACTGGGAGGAGATCCTGACCCGGCTGGAGGAGGTGCCGCCTTCCGATGTCTGGACCGTGTTCCCCGACCTGACGGCACACGACGTCTACTGGGAGGTGGCGGACGTCATGGCGCGAATCGACGGGCAGCCGACAGGGGAGGAGACTCCCCCGCCGGCCGCACCCGCGGATGCCGCGGCTCCGGTTGCCGAGGTCGTGCCGGTCCCCGCGGAACCCGGAGCCGTTGCCGCCGTGCCCGGAGCGGATACGGCGGACCCGGCAGCGGGCGAGGCCGGGGGTGCTCTTCCGGTCGAGCCCCCGGTTCCCCAGGCCGTCGTCCATCACCTGGAGGCCACACAGGTCCGGATCGACGGTGCGAGCCGGGCTGCCATGGGAGAAGGGGTCGTCGAGTTCACCGGGAATGCTTCCTCGGTGGCCACCATGGACCTGTTCCTGACCATGCTGTCGAAGCACTCCTGTTTCCACAACGTGCAGCGCACCAAGCAGGAGATGCTGAAGGCAACCGCAGGCAAGGAGGGGTGGTGGAGGTTCACCGTGGAGTTCACCGTCTCCTGCCCGAAGAAGAACGTGGAATCCAAGAAGGATGAGGGGGAGGCCAAGGACGAAGGCGAGGCCAAGGACGAGAAGGGGAAGGACGAGAAGGGGAAGGACGAGAAGGGGAAGGGAAAGGGGAAGGGAAAGAAGGCCAAGGCAAAGGGGGCCAAGGACGTACAGAAGGGTGGTGAGGCGGGGG
>VGRX01000111.1 GCA_016875215.1 Deltaproteobacteria bacterium | reverse complement strand
GGGTCGCGGTTTGCCAATCGTCCCAGCAGTGTGACGGGGGGGTGTGCTGCACGCAGTGCGAATGCTCGGCGACGACGGTGTGCGCCGCTTGCGGAGACGGGTTTTGCGGCCTCGGGGAGACCGAGTGCAATTGCCCTGATTGTGCGAAAAAGGCGGCCGAAGAGATCTGCGACGGCCTGGACAACGACTGCGACGGGGAAGTCGACGAAGGCTTTCCGGACTCCGACCTGGATGGGCTCGCGGACTGCATCGACCCGGACGACGACAACGATGGGGTGGAGGACGCACAGGACTGTGCGCCGGCAGACCCGGCAGTCTGCCCCGGATGCCCGGAGCTCTGCAACGGAATGGACGACGACTGCGACGGAGTTGCGGATGGGGAGTTGGCGGACGCTCTTTGCCAGGATGACGACTCGTGCACCGCGGACCTGTGCGATCTCGAGTTCGGCGGATGCCGACACATCCCGAAGTGCGCGGGATGCCCGGATCACGTCCCGACTGGGGCTGTCGTCATCACGGAGCTCCTGATCACCGCAGAGATCCCGGTGTACGAGTGGATCGAGGTCGAGAACGTGTGCGACGGCCCGGTGGAGCTGGACGGCTGGACCCTTGTCGGCGATTCCACCGGCTCGCACACCATCGACAACTGCGGGCCGAAAACGCTGCACGTGGGCAAGAGAGTCGTACTCGGCAAGAACATGCCCGACACGATGGGACTGCCCGACAACTTCGACTACGTCTACGCAGACGTCGCACTGCGAAAGGACAGCGGCGTCAGTCTCATGGCCCCCGACGGAGCCGTCATCGACCACGTCCCCTATGGCGATCCCGGTTTCAAGAAGGTCGTCAGCCGGTCGCTGAGCCTCAGCGCCGATGCTACGGACTCGGCTCTCAACGACCTTCCCGAAAACTGGTGCGTGGGCATCTCGTGGGGGACTTTTCCTTGTCTCTGGGAAAGCCGTGGAGAGAAGAACCCGCTCTGTGATTTCACTTCCGAGTGCGGCAACATGGTCGTGGAGCCCGGAGAGGACTGCGATCTGGGGGCCAAGAACGCGGACTCCTTCGGTGCTCTCTGCAACTCCAACTGCCAGTGGAAAGCGCTCTGTGGGAATAAGTGGCTGGAGCCGCCGGAGGAATGCGACGACGGGAACTACTGGGATGAGGACTCGTGCGACGACTCGTGCGAGAAGAACTGCCTCTGCATCACCTACGCCCCCCACTGCGGCGACGGGGTGAAGCAGGAGTGGGACGGGGCGGCGGACCCTCCCGAGAAACCCGAATGCTGCGACGACGGGAACAAGCTCTACGGCGACGGGTGCACCCCGTCCTGCGACTGCGAGTACTACTCGGGGTACCCGGCCTTCAACTGCGGAGACGGCAAGCACGACCCGCTCGAAAAGTGCGACGACGGCAATCTGCTGGCCGGCGACGGCTGCGGTCCCAAGTGCACCTGGGAGTGCAACGGGTCATTCTCGGTTGGCCAGCTTATATTCACAGAGTTCTCACCGTATCCGTCGGGCAACAAGGCAACATGGTTTGAGATATACAATACTGGAGACAGTGAGGTTGATCTGTCTGGATGGTTTCTGTGCGATATGAATGATGATAAATGCACGTACATGCATCGAATCTCTGCCAAGAGCCAAGTCATTGTTGGCAAGTTGTCTTATTTTGTATTTACGAACAATGCGGCCTCGCTGGCACAGCTCGGAATTGTGGCGCAATATGAGTACAATGTGCTCTGGGTTGCGAATTCGTTGCGGTCCCCCGATGGCACAGAGATTGACAGCTTCCTTCTGAAGCCCTATCCCAAGGAAGGCGTCTCGCTCTCGTTGGCCCCTTCTTCGCTCAACTACATGGCGAATGATCTCACCGCGAACTGGTGCACCAGCTCGGTCCCGATGGCAAACGGGGATCTTGGCACTCCGGGCCAACCGAACCCGGGGTGCCAGTGAGTCGGTCCACCTGGCACCCTCCCTTCACCGGTGGGCGACATGACGCGCTTAATTTCATTGCGGGTTGGAGCGGGAAACCTATAATAGGGCGCCTGGAGGGGGGGATGTCGGCGCAGCAGCGATACAAGGTGACGGAGAAGGTCGACGCCGGAGGCATGGCCGAGATCTTCCGGGGGTACGCGTTCAGCCTGGACGGCATCCAGAAACAGGTGGCGATCAAGCGGGTGCGGCCTCACCTGGCCACCAACAAGGTCTTCATCAAGATGTTCATCGACGAGGCCCGCCTCAGCATGCGGCTCAACCACGGCAACATCACGCAGGTGTTCGACGTGGGGCGGGCCCAGGGGACCTACTTCCTCGTCATGGAGTTCGTCGACGGGGCCAACGTCCGCAAGATCATGCAGACTGCCACCGAGAAGGGCTACCGGATCCCGGTGGAGATCGCCGTCTACGTGATCGTCGAGCTTTGCAAGGCGCTGGCGCATGCCCACGGTGCGGTGGACGACGAAGGCAAGCCGCTCAACATCGTGCACCGGGACGTGAGCCCTCCCAACGTGATGATCTCGCGGCAGGGGGAGGTCAAGATCACGGACTTCGGCCTGGCCAAGGCCGCCACGCAGCTCGAGGCCACGGACCCCGGCGTGGTGAAGGGGAAGTTCAGCTACCTGTCTCCCGAGGCAGCCGAAGGCAAGGCGGTGGATGCCAGGGCGGATATCTTCTCCGCGGGCATCATCCTCCACGAGCTTCTGACGGGGCGACGGCTCTTCATGGGCAAGACCGACATCGAGACGGTGGAGCTGGTCCGGAAGTGCGAGGTTCCCCCTCCGTCGGCAGCCAATCCCGAGGTGGATCACGGGCTCGACGAGGTCGTCCTCCGGGCACTGGCCAAGGATGTGAAGAAGCGCTACCACTCCGCCCACGAGTTCGGAGACGCGCTGGCCCGCCACCTCTTCGCCCGAGGCATCAAAGTCACGAACTTCGACGTGGCGCAGATGATGCGGCTGCTCTTCTCCGAAGACGAGATGGGGGAATCGGTCCCTCGCCGCGTCCTGGAGATCGTCCAGGAAGAAGTGATCAATCTCAGCAGCATGGGGCACCTCCCGGGGGTCATGCCGGCGGAAGGCTTCCAGCCGCTCGACCTGGAATCCTTCCGCGGCAAGAAGTCGCCGTTCGAGGACATCTGGAAGGACTACGAGGGGGAAGTCGGGGAAACCAGCTCCCTCACCTCGCTCGAATCGCTGAGTGCGGAGGGGTCGAGCCCCGCGGCAATGCCGGGTGCGCCCGCCCCGAAGACGGGCGGAACCTCCGGTCGGACGTGGTTGCTGGTCGCGGGCGGAGTGATCGTGCTGCTTGCCCTGGCCGGCGGGTATCTTTGGCTTTTCACCGACCTGTTCCAGTAGCCCGGCTGCTGGTCAGGGGAGGACTCGGATGCCGTTCCTGGTCATCGAATCTCCCAAGGCGGGTGCGGAGCGCGTGGAGCTTGCAGGCCCCGTGTCCATCGGCCGTCACCCCAGCCAGCAGATCCAGGTCATGGACCGACTCGTGTCCAAGCAGCACTGCCAGGTGCGCAAGGTCGCGGACGGCTGGCTGATCCAGGATGCCGGGAGCCGCAACGGCACGTTCGTCAACAACAAGCGGCTCACCGAGCCGGTGATGCTCGCCCACGGAGACCGGATCATGGTGGGGGCCACCCGGATCACCTACGAAGACGAGCCTGTGCAGGCGGAGGAAGAGGTCGTCGAGCTGACCGAGGCCGCCAATGCGCCCATGATCCAGTCCATGGTCGATGCAGAGGAATCCATTGAGTTCCTGCCCGCGGCCATGATCCAGGACGCGGACGTGCTGCGAAGGGACTACGAGAAGCTGCGGTTCGCGTACCAGCTCCATCGAGAGATCGCGCTCGAGCTGGACCTGAACACGCTGCTCCAGAGGGTACTCGAGCTCACCCTGTCGTTCCTCCCTGCCGTGGACCGGGCCATGGTGCTCCTGAAGAAGCGGGGAGAGGAGGGGCTGTACGTTGCCAAGAAGCACTACCGGCCGGGCATCGACGAGAACCTCAAGATGTCGGTGTCGAGCACCATCGTCAACCGGGTGGTGAAGGAGAAGAAGGCGGTCCTGTCGAACGATGCGGTCGTCGACAGCCGGTTCGACGGTTCGCACAGCATCGTGCTCCAGGGCATCCGGTCCGCGATGGCCGTTCCGATGCTGAGCCGGGAAAACGAGGTGCTGGGGATCCTCCACGTGGACTCCCTGCGCCGGGTCGGTGCGTTCACGGAGCGGGATCTCATCAGCGTACAGGGATTTGCTGCTCAGGCCGCGGTCTCCATCGAGAATGCGTTCATGGCCCGCAAGATCGAGGAAGAGGCAGCGACGCGAGGCAAGCTGCAGCGGTTCCTGTCGCCCAACCTGGTGACCAAGGTGCTGGCCGGCGAGCTCGAGCTCGAGAAGGGAGGGGCCCCCCGCTTCGTCACGATCCTGTTCTCCGACATCCGCAAGTTCACTTCTCTGGCCGAGCGGCACAATCCGTCCGAGATCGTGGCCCTCCTGAACAACTACTTCGAGCGAATGGCCGAGATCGTGTTCGACTATGACGGGACGCTCGACAAGTTCATCGGCGACGCGGTCATGGCACTGTGGGGAGCCCCGATCTCAGCGGACTCGGATGTCATGAACGCGGTGAGCGCCGCGGTCCGAATGCAGGCGGCCATGCGCGAGTTCAACATCGAGGCCGAGGCGATCATCGGCGAGGGGATCGGCATCGGCATTGGCATCGACTGCGGCATGGTGGTTGCGGGGCTCATGGGGTCGTCCAGGACCTTGAACTACACGGTCATCGGCGCACACGTGAACCGCTCGGCCCGTCTCTGCTCTGCTGCTGCGGCCGGCGAGGTCCTCATCTCCGATTCCGTGCACGAGCGTATCCGCGACAAGTTCCGATGCGAAGCCCGGGAGCCGATGATGCTCAAGGGGATCTCCAAGCCGGTTCCGGTGTTCCGGGTCGAGAACCAGTAGTCTTCCCGCACGTCATCGCACAGAGCGTCGAAACGTCGGCGACTTCCGGAGGAGGTCAAGGGTCTGTGGAAGGGTGAGCCTGGGCTCGAAGCCGAGCTCGCGGCGTGCGCGTGCATCGTCGACGAGGCACGGGAACCGGAGGAAATCGAGTTCGGGCGGCGGGACTTCGGCGACCCCCATCTGCCAGGCCCGTTGGGCCAGGGCCCGCAGCACCGAGTAGGGAAGGGGGAGGGTGCGCTTGCCCAGGTACTTCGCCAGGGCCGACAGCGGGGCAGCGGGCGGACCGGCCAGGTTGTAGACCCCCCTGCGTCCGGGAGCGAGGGCAGCCACGATCGCCCCCACCACCTCCGACTCGTGCATCACCTGGATCATCGGATCGAACCCGAGAACGGTTGGAATGCATGGGAGCGAGAGGTACGCGGACGGACCGTTGGTCGCAGTCCCGAGGATGTGGGCGGGCCGCAGAATCACGGTCTCGACCTGCGGCGTCTTCCAGAAGAACGACGTGACCAGCATGTCAGCGGAGACGAGGCTCCGCATCTCGGAGAACCCCTCCCCGGCCAGCAGCAGCGCCTCCTCGGTGAGGAACTGCGGGTTGTCGGGCCGGGCCCCGTAGACGTTTGCCGTGGAGAGAAACACGAACTTCCGCACGCCATGCCGGGCAGCGTACTCGAGCAGCCGTTGGGTCCCCAGCACGTTGAACGCATGCAGCTCGGCCTGAGGTCTGCGAAAGTCGTGCATGATGTTGAGGTGGACGACTGCGTTGACCTTGTGGCGGCGGAACAGGCTCTCACACCGTTTCCGTCGGATGTCGAGCGTGTACACCCGGATGTCCTTGGGGCGGTCCGGCAGATCCCGGCGGTCCAGCCCGATCACCTCGTGGTCCAGGTGAAGCTGTCGCGCCAGCAAGCGGCCCAGGGTCCCCGCGATCCCGGTGAGCACGATGACGCTCATGGCCGGATCCCTCCCAGGACGCTGAAGGGGAACGGTCCGCGTTCCTTGAGCCCACGGGCGATCAGCGCTGCCACCCGGTCCCGCACCTTGTCCACGTTGCGGTCGATGACGTCATCCTCGTCGTCAGCATCTCCCCCGAAAGGCATCGGCTCTCCAAACCAGATGTGGACCTTGACCGGGTAGGGGAGCAGCCCGAGCCCGAGGAAGAGCGGGAATGTCGGCGTGACCGGGAACGACGGCGTCCCGAGGAACCGAGCCAGCCGCTTGAAGTTGAACAGGGCCGGGACCGCCTCCTCCACACCGATGACCGCGATGGGCACGATGGGGGTCTTTGTCTCCATCGCCAGCCGCATGAAGCCGGTCCCGAACTCCTGGAGCTTGTAGCGATCCCGGTAGAGCTTGCTGATGCCTCGAGTCCCTTCGGGGAAGACCAGGATGGCCTCGTCGTTCTCGAGCAGGCGGCGGCTGTTCTCCGGGTCGCCCAGGACCTGGCCGCAGCGCGCCATGAACAGGCTGACGAAAGGAAGGGAGGGGACCCACCGCTCGACCATGCTTCGCAGGATGCGCGGGGGGCGCCCCTCGACCGCGACTGCGGCTGCGATCAGGGCGCCGTCCAACGGGATCTGCCCGCTGTGGTTGGACACGAACATCAGCCGCGTCGTAGGCAGCTCGTGCAGGCCGTGCGTGCTCACCCGGAAGTAGGCGCGGTACAGGAAACGCACGATGGGGATCACCTTGCGGATGAATGCCGGAGACATCCCGAACGGGTCGTACCCGAACTCGTTGAGCCGCGCAGCCCCGGAGCTCAGGACGCGGTTTTCCCAATCCTTGTCACCCCAGTCCCGGAACCAGTGGCCGATTTCCGAGAGGTACTCGTCCAGCTGCGGGGAATAGCCGGCGTCGTCGTACAGGTTCCCTTCCATCCGTCGTTCCTTCTCCCGGAAACGCAACCCCGAAAGCCGGCGTCAGCGGTCTTCCGGGTCGGCATCGACCAGCAGTGAATCGAGCATACGGTCAAGGTCCGCTGAAGCCGATAGCTGGTGGCAATCCTGGCAGGTGAACCGGAAGGCGAGCCGGCCCCGGGTGCTCACCAGCGCCTCGGTGAAGGGAGGGGTTCCGCCGCCGCCGGGCATTTCCAGCAGCAGGTAGTCGTACCCCTCCCGCGTGATGTCGGAGCTGACGAGGTTCTCCGGCTCGAACAGGAACCCCACCACCTCGGACAGCCACCAGCCGGCATCCTGGTCCATCAGGTCGAACACGAACAGGTAGATGAACGTCCGGCCGGCCGGGAACACCGCGTGCAGCGTGAACTTGCGCGGGTTGCGGACTGCGGGCCAGGTCTGCTCGTGCTCCACCCCGGCCGGAATCTCGAAGCTGAAGCCGATGTCGTTGTGTACCCGGCTGTACGGAACGGAGCGCGGCTCCGATTCCGGGCCCTTCCGGCCACCGCCCGGCACGGAGAGCTGACCGGAGTCCCGGCCCTCAGGTCCGCCTGCCAGCGCAGGAACGACCGTCAGAACCACGAGCGCCGCAAGCAGGGCTGTGTGCTTCATGGCATCCCCTCCGCCACCCATGATAGTGCCTGGGCCCCATGCACGTCAACGAGGCTGTCCGGGGCGGCTGCCGAAGGCCTCACGCTGTCGGGTTCCGCAGCGCCTCGGCAAGACTCGCCTGCGACTTGGCCACGAGGTAGTCGCCGGCAGCCAGGTAGTCCATGTCGGTTCCGAAGAAGCAGAAGAGAGCGTCCCGCACGGTGTTGACGATCGGCTCCCCGCGGATGTTGAAGGAGGTGTTGAGGATGCACGGGACACCGGTGAGCCGGCCGAACTCCTGGATCAGCTTGTAGTAGCGGGGGTTCTGGGACGGGGTCACCGTCTGGACACGGGCCCCGCCGTCCACGTGCGTGATCGCGGCCAGGTCGTTGAGCCTGGAGGGCAGCGTGTTGTAGACGCGCAGCATGAACGGGGAGGCCGTGCCGCACTCGAACAGGTCGCCGCAGGCCTCGGCCAGGCAGGACGGGGCGAAGGGGCGGAACGGTTCCCGGAACTTCACCCGGGCATTCAGGATGTCCTTCATCTCGGCAGGCCTGGGGTCGGTCACGATGGAGCGGTTGCCCAGCGCCCTGGGGCCGAACTCGCTGCGCCCCTGGAACCAGCCGACGATCTTGCCGGCAGCCAGCAGCCGTGCCGTCGTGCGCTCTATGTCATCGAGGCGGGCATGGGCGGCTCCGGACGTCTTGACCTGGTGCAGGATCTCTGCGTCGGTGTTCTCGAAGCCAAGGTACTCGAGGTACTCCGAGGGATCCCGGGGCTCGCCGTGGATCACGTGCGAGACGTACTGGGCTGCCCCGAGGCTCGTGCCCGCATCTCCCGCAGGCGGCAGGACGAACATGCGGTCGAGCCCGGACTCGAACTGGATGCGCCGGTTGCCGACGCAGTTGAGCGCCACGCCGCCAGCGATGCAGAGGTCCTTTTCGCCCGTGCGTTCGAGTGCCAGTCCGGCCAGGTGGAGCAGGATGTCCTCGGTCACGAGCTGCATTGCGGATGCGATGTTCTCGTGGTGCCCCGTGATCTCGGATTCCGGCTTGCGGGCCGGTCCGAAGAGGTCCACCAGCCGCTGCGAGTATCGGGTGGTCCGGTCGAGCCCGGAGTTGAAGTAGGTCAGGTCGAGCTCGTACCCGGTCTCGGTCAGCCGGACGAGCCTGCGGGCCTGTTCGTACAGGCTCCGGTTGCCGTAGCTGGCGAGCCCCATGACCTTCCCCTCGCCGCTGTTGGGCTTGAAGCCGAGGTACTGGGTGAAGGCTGCGTAGAACCCGCCTACGGAGTGGGGGTAGTCGACCCGCAGGATCGGCTCGATGCGGTTGCCGGCCGCCCGCCAGATCCCGGTGCTGGTCTTCTCGCCGTATCCGTCCACGGTGAGCACCGCGGCCCGTTCGAACGGCGAGTTGAAGAAGGCCGCGGCAGCATGGGCTGCGTGGTGGTCCACGTAGCGCACGCTCAGCTCCTTTCCACCGGCCAGCGAGAAGGTCTGGCGGGTGGCCAGCACTGCGGGTTGCCCCAGCCTCTGGAGAAGGTGGTTGGGCAGTGCGTAGAGGAACTCCGCGTGATGGCGGAAGGCGCCTGAGTGCTTGGTAAGCATCGGCTCGAGGTGTGTCCCCGGATTCCAGAAGAACGCCCACTCCTGGATGTCCGAGGCCTTGAGCCCCGCGCGCCCGAGACAGAACGACAGTGCCGCTGCCGGGAAATCCCGGTCGTGCTTCTGCCGGGAGAAGCGCTCCTCGGTGCTGGCTGCGATGCGCCGGCCGTCCACCAGCAGCGCGGCAGCGGAATCAATGGAGAAGTTGAGGCCGAGAACGTTCATGGGCTGACTCCTTTGTTCGTGGAACGGACGAAATGAGCGACGTACACCCCGCGGAATTGACCGGTTTCCTTCAGATGGAACCGGGGACCGAGCAGACGGCCCGCACTGTCCCGGAACGCCTTCCTCTCGTCAAATGCCTCCCGGGTCAGGACGAGAGTCACGCTTTGCGCCTTCCTGGCCGCGCTGGCGATCTGCTGGGGTTTCATGACCCCTTCGGCCCGATCCGCACCGAAGTAGTACTCCAGGGCAGGTCTGTCCCACATGGGGATCACTAGCCCCGGCTGCTCGGGAACCTGGAACGGGACCCGCTCGGTCACGAAAGCGGCCGCAGCCCGGAGATCCTGGCGGGGCTCGAACGCCTTGTTCCGCTCCATCAGTGAAGGTACCGCAAGAGCCAGGGCCAGCGCGCAGACGGCAGCCTTGCCCAGCATACGCGACGGGACCCAGGCCGTTGCTGCCAGCACCAGGATCGGGGGCGCCAGGAAGAGCACCTGCCGGGGAGGGAACGGGCGGTGCAGGCAGAACAGCGCGGCCAGCAGCAGAGTCCCGAGCAGGAGCACGAACGGTACCGCAGCCACGCCGTGTCCGGCGGCCACCACGCTTCGGTTGACCAGCGGGCCTATGGCCACCAGGAACAGGGCGCCGATGATCACGAAGTACCCCCTGGCCAACTCCCCGACAAGCACCGACATCGTGGACTCGGTCGTCGGAATCAACAGCACCGCGGCCACGGGCCCCAGGAGCGATGCCAGCATGGCCGCTGCCACGTGCAGGCGGGCAGTGAACGAAAGCGGCCGGGCGGAATCCGCGTCATCCGGCTCCGCGTTCGGGCGCCGCTCGGCCCCGAACGACCGGGCCATGGCGATCCCGGCCGCCGCCAGGGGCAGCAGCGTCCCAAGCCAACCGACCACGTAGGACGGATGCACGGTCGATATGCCCAGGTACATGAGCAGATCGCTGGCCGCGGCCATGGCGGTCTGCACGCTCGCAGGCTCCGCAGGGAACCGGAACCACTGGATCATGAGAGCGGGCAGCCAGGTCGAGCAGAGCGCGATGGACCAGGTCTGGACCAGGCTCCAGCGCAGCAGACGTGCGGGCGAGCGCCGGCGTGCGGTGTAGAAGTGGATGTTGGCCGCCACCACCAGCGGCAGCGTGTAGCCGCTTGACAACACCATCAGGCTCTGAACCGCTCCGGCAAGTACCCACGCAGGCAGGCGGGCGTCCCGACTCCTCTCGAGCCGCTCCAGCAGCATGAGCCAGGCCGTGACCAGGAACGCCACCATGCAGAATGCCCTGGCCTCCACCGAATAGTGGACGTGGAAGGTCGAGACCGACAGCAGACCCACGGCCAGGAAGGCGGACCAGCCCCCGCGGGGGCGGGCCCACAACCCCACCAGCAGCAGCGTCCCTGCAGAAAACAGCAGAGAGAGGAGCCGCACAGCCCACTCGGCAGTCCCGAAAAGGGCCGTCCATCCCCGGAGCAATGCGTAGTAGAGGGGGGTGTGGGCATCGTAGAACGCGGCCCTGAAAAGCAGCTCGCCCATCGGCTCGCCGGCCGTCGATATGGAGACCACCTCGTCGAACCAGAAGCCCTGGTCCAGCGCGGTCAGCCTCACCCCGAGACCCACGGCCGCGACCGCGAGAATCGCCGCCAACCAACGATGTTCCCACAACCGTGAAACGGCCGGACGCTGCACTACTCCCTCCGAAACAAGCAGCCAAACCCCGGGGCGGGCCGCATTCTACTTCAACTTCGAGATGACGGGAAGATGTCCGTGCAGAACTTCCCGTGCCTCCTCGACGGAGATGAACGCCTTGGGGGCCAGCTCGCGAACGATGCCGAAGTACCTCTCCAACGCCTTGCGCTGCAAGACCGAGAACAGCATGTACACCGTCCCGTCCTTCCCTTCGCCGAGCACCCGCGTGACTCCGAAACCCGCCTCACGCAGCGCCTCCACCAGGCGATCGTTCTGCCGGTGCGTGATCACGCGGACGATTCGGTTGCCCAATGCCAGCCGCGCCTCCAGGACGATGCCCAGCATCGTTCCGCAAGCGAATCCGCCCGAGTACGCGAACACGTTGAACCAGTTGTCCAACTGGCCGACCACCTTGCCGATGGCCACGACGAATATGCTGACCTCCACGAACGCGATGGCCGCTGCCAGGTAGCGCCGCCCCTGTATCGACACCATCATGCGGATGGTACCCAGCGAGACGTCGCAGATTCTCAGCCCGAAGATGAGGAGCGCACCCAGGAATGTTTCCATGACCGGTTCTCCGCTGCCTAGAATGGGACCGAGCTGCCCGGAGCGAAATCGAGCCGGGCAGGAAAGAGCAGGTCGAAAACCTCCCGCCGAGTCGCATCATCCGCGTACACGGCGAGGTACTTGAGCACGTGGCCGGTGACCTTCCTGCAGTAGTTCCGGGCCTCGTTGTAGGCGATCTCCTCGATCATGAAGTCGAGATCGCGGTCCCTGTTGACGGCCAGGAAGGTGCGGATTGCGTTGGGACCCGCATTGTAGGATGCGGCTACCAGGATCAGCTGCCGCGTGAAGTCACGGGCAAGCCCGCCGAGATAGCCGACCCCGAGCCGGATGTTGACCTCGGGCTTCGCCATATCGGCCCGGACAAAGGGAATCGACAGCATCTGTGCGGTCCTGGCCGCGGTCTGCGGGATGATCTGCAGCAGGCCCACCGCATCGGCCCAGGACACCACGCCGCGGCGATACCGGCTCTCCTGGCGCATGATGGAGTAGAGGAACCACGGCGGGAGCGACTGCGTGCGTCCCTCGAGCTCGACAAGAAGCTGGTAGGCCCGCGGGAATTCCAGCATCCAGCCGGTGTGGCTCTTCCTGCCCGGTCTGCCCCCGCGGTGGCGATGGTGCGACTGTCCCCAGGCCCGGACCCGGTCCGGCTGCTCGAGCAGGGAATGGATCCAGTGGTACGAAAGGGCCCCGGCCTCCCCCCGGCCGCGCTCGAACTCCCCTTCGAGCGGAGCGAAGAGGCGGCGGGCCAGCACCACCTCACCAGCCAGCACCGCATCCAGCACGGGAAGAAGCCCATCCAGCCTCTCCTTCGGCCAGTGCCGTTCCCAGTCCGTCGGGCTCGGAACCGGTACGGCCGCCACGGGCGCCTCGAACAGCGGATACTCCCGCTTGTCTCCCATCGCCCGGAGCCGGAGCCACGAGGAGGCGCCGTAGTAGCTCAACGGGTAGCGATCGAGCACCTTGCCATACGCAGCGGTCGCACTTTCCGGCTTCCCGGTCTTCTCGTGGATCCGGCCGATCCAGTACAGTGCCTTGCCCGCCACGATGTCGTTTCCGTAGGCCGAGAGGCGCACCAGCTCCGGCAGCGCCTCCGCCAGCCGACCCAGGCGGTAGAGCGACCAGGCCTTGAACCAGATGATGTACGTCCGCTGCTTCCCCTTCCGGTACTTCTCGAGGTAGCGGTCGAACCCGGGCAGGGCATCCTCGATCCGGTCGTGGTCGTACGGGAGCCAGCCGAAGTAGTAGTAGCACTGCTCCGCAAACTCACCGTGCGGATACTTGGCGACGTACTGCTCGAAGATCGCTGTAGCTTCGTCGTAGCGCTCGAGGTTCATCAGGCAGCGCCCCATCTGGTAGAGCGCGTAGCTCCGACTCCCGCCGCCGTGCTTCCATACGTGCTCGTAGTGGGCCAGCGCGCTCTCTCGGTCATCCCGCAGCTTGCGGGCATGAATCTCCGCCAGGAAGAAGTGGGAACGATCGTGTCGATTGCGATAGGCCGGGGATGCCAGGAATGCCTCGAATTCCGCTGCCGCCTCCTTGTACCCCCAGCAATCGAAGAGCCGCTCGGCCCGCTCGAATCGCTCACTCGAAGAGAGACTCTCCGGCAGCATGGCACCGCACTCGGGCGGGAGCGGCGCACAAGGGTAGCCCC
>VGRX01000110.1 GCA_016875215.1 Deltaproteobacteria bacterium | reverse complement strand
GCGGATACCGGCGGGGCCATGCTTGCGGCTCTGGCCATCGTGGCAGCTCTCTTTCGGCGGGAGCGCACCGGCCGAGGAGCCCGGCTGGACGTGCCGATGGCCGATGCTGCGCTGATGCAGGCCGCCACCGCGTCCGAGTTCGCTGCGCTCGGGCGGCCGCATGCAGCGGGAAGGACTCCGACAGCGGGGGGACTTGCCTGCTACCGGGCCTACCGGACGATGGATGGACGGTGGCTGGCGGTCGGTGCGCTCGAACAGGGGTTCTTCCGCCGTTTCTGCGACGTGCTCGGCCACCCGGAGTGGACCGGGCGCCAGTATGCCCCCGCTGCACAACCTGAGCTCCGGGGGAACATCGCTGCCGAGATAGCGACGCGCACGCTCGCGGACTGGGAGGGCCTCTTCTCGGGAATCGATGCCTGCGTCTGCGGCAGCCGGACTTTTCTGGAAGCGATGGCGGCCCCGGAGTTCCTGGCACGTGGAACGGTTCGCGACGTGGCGGGACGGCGAATGCTGGGCACGCCGGTCGTCACCGTTGGGGATGGACCGCCCCGGCAGGGGTTCCTTGCCGGCCCGGGCGAGCACACGCAAGCCGTGCTGAAGGAGCTGGGGCTGTAGCCGGCGGGGGCGGTGGGGCAGAAAGGCAATAGGACACATAGGACGAATAGGACAAATAGGACGAATAGGACCCGCCGCCCCAATAGGACGAAAGGCCGCCAGTGCGGGATTGGCTGCCTAGCATGATGAGCCGCCTAACCCCCTCGGCCGCCAGTCAAACCCACCCCCTAGATCCGCGCCGCCCCCTATGTCGTCCATTCGTCCTATCCGTCCTATTCGTCCTATAGGTCCTATTCGTCCTATGTCGTCCATTCGTCCTATGCCTTCCATCCGTCCTATGCCTCCCATTCTCTTCCGCGTTTCCCCCGTCCTTGCCGTTCTGCTATACTGTGCAGGTTCCGGCGGACCAGCATTCCAGGATTGGGTCCGCGGGGAGTCGGGAGGGACCAATGACACACTCGAACGTCACGGTTTCCGGCGTTGCAGTCGACTTGGCGCCCACCTGGGGCCTCCTGCTCCGGACCGCGTTTCGGGCGGTCGTACGGGGAGCCGGGGCGGCCCCCCTTCTGCTGTCGGTTCTCTCCTGCAGCAGCACGGGGACGACGGTCGGAGCCGGTGAGGATGCGGAGCTGGTTTCACGCGAGGTGGCGGTCGATACCGGACCGGAGCTTCGCCCGGATCTTCGCGGAGACGAGACGGGTGTGGACATTCCCGGCGACCTTGCGGCGGAGATTGAACTCGTGGAACCGGGCTGCCAGCCCGGAGCGGGCTGCTTCCTGGACGAGTGCTCGGACAACACGCAGTGCCAGTCCGGCCTGTGCGTGGAGCACCTGGGGGAGGGGGTCTGCACCAGGCTGTGCGAGGAGGAGTGCCCGTCGGGATGGATCTGCAAGCAGGTTTCGGGGACCGGCCCGGACCTGATGTTCGCGTGCGTGTCGCTCCATGCCAACCTCTGCCGTCCCTGCACCAACGTGGACAGTTGCAAGAGCACGGGAGCCGAGGATGCCTGCCTGGACTACGGAGCGGAAGGTGCGTTCTGCGGCAGCCTTTGCGGCGAGGAGACGCAGTGCCCGTGGGGATTCACGTGCAAGCCCGCTCTGACCATCGACGGCATCGAGGTCAGCCAGTGCGTGGCGGATGCCGGAATCTGCCCCTGCACGAGCAAGTCGGTGGCGCTCGGTCTCTGGACCGCGTGCCTGTCGGAGAACGAGCTCGGACAGTGCCACGGCAAGCGGGTGTGCGGGGAGGGGGGACTCTCGGCGTGCGATGCCGCTGTGGCCGAGTTGGAGGTATGCAACGGCAAGGATGACGACTGCGACGACGAGAGCGACGAAGCCGACGACGTCGGCGGCAAGGCGGTCGCCCTGTGCGATGACGGCAACGACTGCACGCAAGACCAGTGCCTGGGGGAGACCGGCTGCGAGCACGCTCCCCTCTCCGAGGTGGAATGCAAGGACGGGAACCCCTGCACGGCTGCCGATGTGTGCAAGGATGGGGTCTGCATTGGCAGCCCCGTCCTCTGCGACGACTCGAACCCGTGCACCGACGACGAGTGCGACGGGAAAGGGGGGTGCCTGTTTGCGGCCAACACCGTGGTGTGTGATGACAAGGATCCGTGCACGGTTGGGGACACGTGCAAGGACGAGGAATGCCACGGCTACTCGGTGAGCTGCGACTGTGCGAAGGATGCGGACTGCGGGCCGCTCGACGACGGGAACCCGTGCAACGGGACGCTGTTCTGCGACACCACCGAGATCCCGTACCAGTGCAGGGTGGACGAGGCCACCGTGGTCCAGTGTCCGGCTCCGATCGGCCCGGATGCGGTTTGCCTCGATGCGGTGTGCGATCCCGGGACGGGCAAGTGCGGCACGGCCGCTGCCCACGAGGGGTACCCTTGCGAAAACGGGGATCTCTGCACTTCGGCGGACACCTGCAAGGAAGGGAAGTGCGCTGCGGGCAAGTCGCTCAACTGCAACGACGGCAACCCCTGCACCGACGACGGCTGCGCCCCGGACGCGGGCTGCATCTACTCGGCCAACGCCATGCCGTGTTCCGACGGGGACACGTGCACCGTAGGCGACGTCTGCGGGGAGGGCAAGTGCAACCCCGGCAAGGCAGCGGACTGCAACGACGGCAACCCTTGCACCGACGACGGCTGCAGCGCCAAGACCGGTTGCAGCCACGTCCCGAACAAGGCCCCGTGCGATTTTGCCAACCTGTGCACGCAGAACGACCAGTGCGGTGACGGCTGGTGCCACCCGGGTCCCGTCATCGGCTGCGACGACGGCAACGTCTGCACCGTGGATGCCTGCGAACCGGAGACCGGCTGCACGCACCAGCCGTTCGACGGCACATGCTCGGACGGCAACCCGTGCACGGTCAATGATGCCTGCGTCGGCGGCAAGTGCGTTCCCGGAACCGCGGCGGTGTGCAACGACGGCAATCCATGCACCGACGATTCCTGCACGAACCAGGGGGTGTGCAAGTTCGTGCCCAACCAGGCCCCGTGCAGCGACGGCAACCCCTGTACGCTTGGCGATCACTGCGAGACGGGAAGCTGCAAGAGCACGGGGCTTGTCTCGTGCGACGACGCCAACCCCTGCACCGACGAGTCGTGCGATGTTGCAGCGGGGTGCACGTACACGCTCAACCAGGCCCCGTGCAGCGACGGCAACCCCTGCACCATCGGGGACGCGTGCGACCAGGGGATGTGTCAGTCCGGGGCCTACCAGGACTGCGACGACGGGAACCCCTGCACCAAGGACACGTGCAGCCCGACCGGTACCTGCCAGCACGCGGCCAAGACCGGAGGCTGTGACGACGGCAACGCGTGCACCCAGGGGGATGCGTGCGTGGACGGCAAGTGCAAACCCGCGGGCATGCTGCCGTGTGACGACGGAAGCTCGTGCACGACCGACTCGTGCGACCCGACGCTGGGATGCGTGTATGCGCCCAAGGCAGGGCTCTGCGAGGATGGCAACGTGTGTACGCTCGGCGACCAGTGCGTCGGCGGGAAGTGCGTCTCGGGCGGGCTGCTCGTGTGCAACGACTACAACCTGTGCACGGACGACTCGTGCGACCCGAAGTCGGGCTGTGTGTTCGCCACCAACCAGGTGGCATGCGATGACTCGAATGCGTGCACGGTGGGCGACGCATGTGCGCTCGGACAGTGCACCCCGGGGAAACCGCTGGACTGCGACGACGGCAACCTCTGTACGGACGACGCCTGCGACCCGAAGGCCGGCTGCATCCATGCCGACAATGCCTCTGCCTGCGACGACAAGAACCTCTGCACGCTCGACGACCACTGCAAGGCGGGCAAGTGCCAGGATTCCACGCCCCTCGACTGCGAGGACGGCAACGTGTGCACCGATGATTCCTGCCTGCCCGCGATCGGTTGCCAGCACGCGGCCAACACCGTCTCATGCAACGACGGCAGCGCCTGCACCGCAAACGACAAGTGTGCGCTGACCAAGTGCGTGGGCTCTCCGGTCGACTGCAACGACAAGAAGGAGTGCACGACGGACAGTTGCGAAGCCGCGACCGGCTGCAAGAACGCGCCGGTCCCGGACGGAACGCCGTGCACCGAACTTCCGGGGGGCAAGTGCACCGGGGGTACCTGCACCCCGGCAAACCCGAACCTGGTGCTCTACTACTCGTTCGAGGAGGGGGCGGGCAAGGTGCTGGACCACGGGGCCATGGGAAACGCCACGCCCGCACAGTTCATGGGCAGCACGGCCTACTCGAACACCGCCAAGTACGGCAGCTTCGGCATGAAGACCCCGGCGGGCAGCGGGGCCGCTGACCGGCTCCAGATCGAGGGGAACATCTCCGACCTGAGCATGACCGTGTCCTACTCGTTCATGGCCTGGGTCCGGATCACCGGCGGTTCCGGAGGCCGTGGCGTGGTCATGCTCGGGAGCTGCTGCAACAACCGCCAGGGCTACACCTTCAGCGTGAACAGCAACGGCACGGTGCGCTTCTGGGGCGGCGTGGACGTCGCCAACGACAACCGCAACTGCTCCGGCTCGAAGAACGTCAAGGACGGCAGCTGGCACCACGTCGGCGTGCGGGTCAAGTCGGGCCAGGTCCAGATCCTGGTGGACGGAGTCGTGGACGGCAGCAACGGCGAGTCCAACATCCCCGCGTACCCGAACAAGGCCCCGTACACCGACACGAACGTGATGTACTGCCCGCAGATCGGCGGCTACGGCATCGACAACTGGACCGGGTTCGAGTCCTACATCGACGAGGTCCGGGTCTACTCGGTCTGGCTCAACGATGCCGAGTGGGCCGCTGCCATGGCGGGACAGTAAGGAGGCTGATCGAAGTAATTCCGGGCAGCCTCCCAAGGGCCCGTGCGCTTTCCTTGTCGTCCGTGGCGGGGCGACCGGTTGCAGCGGAGTGCGATTGGCCGAGGTACCTACGGGAACTGCTCCGCCACCCAGGCCAGCGCCTTCTCGGCGAAGCGCTCGGCGGCCTCTTCGTGGCAGTTGTGGGACGTGGCAGGGATGCGGGAGACCTGGGCTCCGCCGCCCAGATCGGCCGCGATGCGGTCTGCAAGCGTAGCGGGGTGCACGACATCCTGCTCTCCCCAGAGCACCAGGGCCGGACAGGGGATCTGCCGGAGAACCTCGGCCGACGGGGCGGACTCGCCGGCAGCGAGGCCCATGCGGGTTGCCGCATGCCATCCTCCGGGGGCATCCAGGTGGTCCAGAAGGCGACGCACGTTGACCGCACCCCGGGCCTCCCGCGACGCAAACGCTGCGTTGCGGACCAGCCGCGGGATCACTGCCCGGCCGATCGGGCTGGCGAAGAAGCGGCCGGCGATTCCCGGGTGACGCTTGGCAAAGCGCAGGCCGGGAGGCGGTTTCTGCCGGTATGCGAGCGGAGCGACCAGCACGAGCCCCTTGCACAGCTCCGGATTGCGGGCCGCGGCATGGAGCGCCACGGCCCCCCCCATCGAATGCCCGCCGAGCAGGCACGTTTCCAGCCCCAGCTCGGCAAGCAGAGCCGGTACCAGCGATGCCATCCAGCAAAGGTCATAGGGAACATCGGCCGGCCGATCGGAGTAGCCGGCGCCGGGAAGGTCCACGGCGATCACCCGCAGACGCCCGGCCAGCAGCGGCATGGCCCGGTACCAGACTGCGGTGCTGCCCAGGTAACCATGGAACAACACGAGGGCAGGCTTCCCGGTCCCAGCCTCCTCCACGTGCCACCGGATCGACCCCACCCGGACGAGCCGTCCCGGAGCCGGCGGTCGGCGGTCGACATCCACCCCGAACATCGGCCTACTCTCCGAGCTTCTCGCGGCGGAGCCGACGGATCGTCTCATAGGGGACAGGGAACTCGGTCCCGGGGGGAAGCAGGTCGATGGTGCGCCGCCGGAAGTCGGGGTCCTGCATGCGGCACTCGTGGAACCGTTCCCCCCAGTCCTCGCTCTCCCGGAGCCGCTTCCAGATGACGGCAAGCGGTTCCTTCCGCACGTTGCCGAACGTGATGGGGGTGAAATCGCACGGCGTCACGTCCCCCGCCGCGTTGACGTAGATCTGGTAGAAGCCGGCAAAGCAGCCGAATCCCTCTCGGGAGTTGACCCACGACTGCCCCATGACGGCCGGTCCTGAGGGGTTGGCGTTCTGCGCCTTGATCAGCCCCCTCAGCCGGACGCGGCCGTCCGGTCCAAGCATCACGTCCTGCTTGTCGATGAGCGCACCGGTAGGGACGGCATCGAACACGAAGAGCTGGTGCACGCCGAGCCGGGTCCCGAGGTCCACTGCGGTCTCGAACGCCCCGCCATCGAGCCCCCGGCGGCTCACGTAGGTGCTGATCCCGGCCAGCATCCCCTCGGCCAGCAGCTTCTCGATGCCTCTGACCGCCTGCCTGAACGCCCCGTCGAAGCCCCGCAGCCGGTCGTGGTGCGCAGGGTCAGCGGAATCGATGCTCACCAGGGTCCCGAACAGCCCGGCCGACTTCAGCTCGTTCGCCAGGTCGGGAAGCCGCGTCCCGTTGGTGAACATCGCCACCACCGCCTTCGACTTGTCCGCGTGGCTCACGATGTCAAGCACGTTGGGATGCAGCGTGGGCTCGCCTCCTGACAGGATGAAGGAAGCGCCGCCGAGGTCGAGGAACTGGTCGATCAGGCTCTTGATCTCGTCCAGCGTGAGCGAGGGCCGCCCCGACTTCAGGTAGGTCCTGGCCGAGCAGTGCGCGCACGCCATGTTGCACGCGGAGTTGACCATGAGGACCATGTTGATCGGCCTGGGCTCCCGCCGCAGCACGACGTACTCGAAACCGGTACGAAGCACCCGAGCGCCGGGCTCGCTTCCCATGGGCGGCTGTGTCAGGTCGTATGCGGCCATGCCGTTGACCAGGGCAATCGGCTTCATCGGCTTCAGGCGCTCGTTGAACAGGCTCACGTAGCCGCCAAGCAGACGGTCCACGAATCCCGTCGCACGCCGCACCTGGGCATGCTCCACCCGCGGCAGGTCCGCCCGCTCGAGATGTTCGAAGAAATGCACGCGCCACCGCCCTTGGGGGGTGCTCGCTCGTGGGACCCGACATCTTCTCAAGTCCCTGACCGGCGCGCTCTCCGCCGGCCCCTGTTCCAGGCCGCAACAGTCTACACGGATCCGGCCGGCCTGTACAGGAAGTTGACGCCTCGTCCGGCCCTGCCCGGGTGGGCCGTGGATGCGGGATCCCCAACGGCCTGCCGGGGAGTTGCGCTGGAATCGTGGGGCGGCCCCTGCGCTCGGAGGCCGTTCTGACTGGGTTCTGTCCATAGGGGACTGCCCGGGCCATGCGCTCGTTGACGTTGTCGTTGACGAACACGACCACCAGCCGGCGCATCATGCTGACGCTCCCCGAGGCGGGGAGTCGGCATTGACGGCGATCGCTGCTCCGTGATAGAAGGCTCGGGAGCGAGACGGAGGGGGCTCATGCGTCCTGTCTTGGCCGTTCTTCTTCTTCTTCCTGCGCTTGGGGACCCGGGTCTTCTGACTGCCGAGGAGAAGGGGAAGCCGGTGACGCTGTTGCGTGCGACGCCGGTCGATGTCGTAGTCGTGGTGGACGGGTCGGCCGGGATGAAGGCGGCAGACCCGGCCGGCACGTGGAAAGCGGCCCTGATGAGCATGGCAACGACGCTCACCCCTCAGGACAGGATCGGGCTCGTGGTCGCGGGGCGCACCGGCCAGCTCGCAACGCCGTTCGTGGCAGCGGACGACCTCGGCAAGCTGAAGGCAGCCCTGCGTTCCGTCCGGAGCCGGGGCCCGCACTCGGACCTGGTCGCGGGCCTCGAGACCGCCATGACGCTGTTCCTGGACACGAGCAGCGAGCGCAGGCGGAGCATCCTGCTGCTGACCGCATCCCCGCTCCTGCCCGACCCCGGCCGGCTCGTAGGGGTCCCGCCGGGCTCAGATGCCTCCGCCTTCCTGCGGGAATGGCTCGCGGGCGACCTGGTTCCCCGCATGAAGACCCAGGGGGTCGAGGTGTATGCCGTCGGCCTTGGGGCCGCCGCAGACGGTGACCTGCTGGCCGAGATCTCCGAGGCCACGACTCTCACCCCCGGTCGGAACCACCGCTACCTCGCGAGCGAGGCTGGGGGGCTTCCGTCCGCTCTGCTCGAGATCGGAACCCTCCTTTCCAAGGCGCTGCTCGCCCCGGTGCTGACCTCGGACGGGACTCAGGAAGCATCGGCAGAGGCTTTCGTGGGCCCGTGGCTCGACTCGCCCCGGTTCGTGGTCGTCGGGAACGGCCGGCTCACGCTCATCGGCCCGGACGGAAAGAAGGTCGTTCCGCAGAGCCCGGTTCCGGGGATGGCCGTCTACGTCGTTCCCGGATACGACCCCCGCGCGCACCCCGGCGGCCCAGCAACCGTGCTGGCCTTTCCGGCTCCCGACGGGAACGGCGGTGCCGCCCCCGCTGGACAGCCCTCGGCCGGAACGGAGCCTGCGGATGGAGAACCGGCCCCCGCAGCCCTACCGGCGGGTACCGGCGAACCCGCGACCACGCCCCAGCCAGCTCCCGCCGTCGGCGGGCCCGAGAAGCCGATGTTCAGCGGAATGGGCGTATGGCGCTGTACGCTGGCTCCGGGAGGCGGTCCATCGGTCTTGTACCTGGCGGGCTTCAGCCGCCTCGAGCTGCAGGCCGGCGACTACCCCCAGGTGACCTGGGAGGGGGAGCCGCTGGGCATTCCGGTCCGCCTGGTCGCTACGCCTCCGCTCGTTCCGGCCGGGCTGTCGGACGACGTGGAGGTCGAGGCGCGGCTCCTGGAGACGGGTGAGATCATCCCCCTGGTCAACGACGGGGAGCAGTTCCGCCTGAGCCGTATTGCGGACGGCACCGGGGTGTACTCGGTCGAGATCTCGCTGACTGCGAGGGACAGGGATACGGGGCAACGGCTCCGCCCGCCACTCCTGGGGCCGCTCCGGGTCGAGGTGCTGCCGAGACCGCTGGTCACGGTGGAGGGGCTCAGGCGGAGCTACGCGCAAGGGGAGTCGGTGCGGGCGGAGGCCCTCCTTTCCGTGCTCAAAGCCCCCCGGGAGGAGGTGCTCAGCCCCGAAGTGGGCTGGTCGGTGGTGGACCGCGGGCCGGACGGGAACACCAAGGTGGAGCCGCAGCTCCAGGACGGGAAGCACGTGTTCGAGCTGACTGCGTCGTCCCAGGGGGGCCACGTGCTGGCGGTGGAGCTGCGCCCGCGGTGGGCCCGGGACGGGAGGCTCCTTCCTCCGGTGAAGGTGGGGGAGTTCAAGTTCCAGGTGGGGCCGCCTCCGCTCCCCCCGCTGCCCGAGCTGACCGTTCGGCTGGAGGGGTTGAAGAACAAGTACGAGTATGGCGAGTCGATCTCGGCGTATCTCGTTCCGATCATCTCGGGCAAGCCGGCGGTGGCACTGCTCGAGAACGCCCGGGCGCAGGCGGTCCTCTCGGGCCAGGGTGAAGACCTGACCGTCCCGCTGCTCCAGACCGCGGACTGGTTCGAGCTGCGGCTCGTCGCTTCGGGCAGCGGCCCGATGCGGCTCACCTTCCGGCTGGCCGCGGCGGAGAAGGGAACCGGGCGGGAGTTCCCGGAAACGGTCGCTGGCCCGTTCGAGTTCCAGGTCCCCGAGCTGCCGTCCGTCTCGATGCGGGTGGACGGCCTGAGGACCGAGTACGAGCTGGGCAGCCTGGTCGTCGCGGCAGCGTTCCCGTCCGTCAGCCGGAGGAGCTTCGAGCTGTCCGAGCAGACCATGGTCAGCGCCGTGATCGTCTGGAGCGGCGGCGAGACCACGGTCCCCATGGAGCGCGACGGGGCCGTGTTCGGCCTGCGCTTCGAGCCTCCCAAACCGGGAGAGTACACCCTCCAGTTCGTCATTCACGGCCGGGACAGGGTCCGCGACGTGTTGCTTCCGCAGGACAGCTCGGCCCAGAAGACGTATCGGTTCGCGGTCTATCCCGCCCGGGAACCCGGCTGGGGCCGGCTCAACCAGATCCTGACCGACATCGGCGGCTGGCCCACCCTTGCCGGTGCAGGCATCGTTCTCGTCGTGCTTGTCGCGCTCGGTGTGCGACTGGCCCGCAGGAAGAAGAAACGCTCCTGACTACTTGCCCTTGGCTGCACGCAGCTCCTCGGCCTTCTCCTTGATGTAAGTCAGGTCCTGGACCATCTCGCTCCAGCCGTACCAGAAAGCATAGTCCGGGTTGCCGTGGAACGTGCCCTGGAACGCCCGCATCCGGTGCCCGAGGAACATCCGGAACAGCCTCGTCTCGATCGTCGAGGGGGCATCGTGGAAAGTCAGGAGGTCGGGGAACGGGAACGCGTATCCCTCGGGCTTGGCCAGGATTCCGTCCTTGTACAATGCGGCCACCACCCGGATTGCCTCGGCCATCAGGTGATCGGCCTGGCGGATCATGTCATCCCCCTTGCTCATCTGCTCGTTCGCGAACTCCTTGGAGTGGCACTGCCCGCAGGTGTTGATCATCCGATCCCGCTGCTTCTGCCAGCTCTCCTGGTCCAGCTTGGCCACGTTGGCCGCCTTGACCACTTCGAGCCGCCCGGTGGGCTTGCCCTCGGGATCCAGGACGCCCAGCCCCTGCAGGATGGTGGCCCTGTCCGCGGCCCACTGCTTGTCCTCGGGCATGGGCAGGCGAACCGCCAGGAAGCCCCAGGCCGTGTCCACCGCGTGGTTGCCTTCCGGCATGTGGCAGGTCTGGCAGCTCGGCGCCACGGTCCCCTTGGGCAGCACACCCGACTGCTTGAGCAGGAACCGCACGCCGTGCTTGGAAGAGGAGTACATCTCCCACTGCGGGTGGTCGAACCCCATGTGGCAGGTCTGGCACGCCTGGGGTTGCTGCGCCTCCTTCTTCGAGAAGGTGTGGCGGGTGTGGCAGGCATCGCACGAGGCCATGCCGAAGCCGCTCCCGTTCTTCTTGAGCTCCTGGATCTCCTGGTCGGTCTGGGGGCCGATCTTGTGGCAGCCGCCGCATCCCTTCATTCCGTCGGTCATGGCCATCGGCTGGAAGTGCGCGGTCGGCATGGCCTTCATGGCAGCCCAGGCCACTGCGTGCTTGCCGTGGCTGAACTGCTCCACCTGCTTGTCGTGGCACTTGGCACAGGTTGCCGGGGTGACGACCCCCGCCTTGTCCGTGTCCGCGGCCGACACGTGTCCCGTGCCGTGGCATGTCTCACAGGTCACGCCCTCGTTGGCGTGAACGCTCTCCTTCCAGTCCGCCACGATTCCCGGGGTCACCTGCTCGTGGCACTGGACGCACCCGGGAGCGCTGTCCACAGTGGCCTCCTGGGTCCCCAGCACGAGCCAGCTTCCGATCGCCGCACACACTGCTCCCGCAACCCACAACCCCCTCCTTCCTGTTCGCATGGTCTCTCCTCCTTTGGTTCGTCTCAAACCGCTGCTCCGGAACGGAATATGGACTTCTTGGACACCTTTGTCAAGATTAGATTGTCACCGGAGCGCGGTGGGCTCGCCGACTGGTGCAGGGGGAGTGGACCCTGGGCCGTGTTTGTGGTATCAGGGGGTTGCGGATTGGGGGACATCGATGCTGTCGAAGACGTCACGGTACGCGCTGAGGACCCTGGCTGAGCTTGCCGGTCTCAAAGACGGAGAGAGCGTGCTGAGCCGCGACCTGTCGGAGCGGATCGGCGCCCCCCCCCAGTATCTCTCCAAGGTGCTGGTGACACTGCGTCGGGCGGGTCTGGTCCGGGCGACGCGGGGGCAACGTGGGGGTTATTGCCTGGGGCGCCCGGCCGGCACGGTCCGGCTGATCCAGGTGGTCGAGCTGACGGAGGGGCCGATGCTGGTCCCCCGCTGTCTGCTCGACAACGTCACTGAGTGCGGCAGCGAGACCGCCTGCCGTGCGCATGAGGGGTGGTTCAGGGTACAGGAGATGTTCGTCGAATTCCTGTCCACGACGACCATTGCCGACATCGCCCGAGAAGGTGGGAGCGTTTAGTCCAACGTCTCGAAAAGATTGGAGAAATCGTCGGTCCACACCGCGCTCGAAAGTCCCACGTCGGCATCGGTTGCGGCCTCCTTCATGGCGGGCCGCTCGAGCAGCTCCCGGTTGTCGGTGACGACGGACCAGGTGCTGCTCCAGAAGCCCTCGTCGTCACCGCCGCACGAGATGATCTCCCAGGCGAGCCCGAGGCTCTCGGCCAGATGGCGGACGACCGGTCTCAGATCGAGGTGCCGGTTGGAGATGTGGATCGCCATGACCCCGCCCGGCCGCAGGTGATGCCGGTAGAGCTCGAGGGCATCCCGGGTAATCAGGTGGATGGGGATCGAGTCGCTGGAGAAGGCATCCATGGCGATGACGTCCATGTCCTGGAGCTCGCCGCGGGCCAGCTCGTGCTCCATGGCGATGCGGGCATCTCCTTCGACCACGTCCCAGCGGGCCGGCGTTCCCCTCAGGTAGGTGAAGTAGGGGTTGTCCGCGGTGGACAGGAAGGTGACGTCCGGGTTGATCTCGTAGAACCGGATGTAGTCCCCCGGCTCTCCGAAGGCTGCGAGCGTCCCCACCCCGAGCCCGAAGACCGCTATCCTCAGGCTGCCGTCTCCGAAGTGCTCCTTCCGGTACTCCCGCATCTGCCGGATGGTCAGGGCGATGCCGCTTCCCGGCGCGTAGTACGAGGCCGGTTCCTGCTTCCGGGCCGGGGCCGCATACTGGAATCCGTGGACGATGGCCCCGTGCGACAGCTTGTACGCCGCGTGCTGCGGCTCTCCCCAGCGCATCTGCCGGACCCGCAGCGTGCCGTAGAAGTTGCGGGACGCGGCCAGCACACCCGAAGTCTCCTCCCGGACATGCCAGTACAGGATGCCTCCCAGCACCACCAGGAGACCGACCATCCCCTTGCGCAACGCAGACACAGCGGCCTCGTTGAACCACGTAACCGGCTCCATCCAGATCACCACCAGGAAGAGCGCCCAGGCGACCCAGATGCTCACGTGCAGCTCCCACAGGCCGACGAACAGGAATGGCGCCCCGAGGCTCACGAACAGCCCGCCCGCCGCCCCCCCCGCCGACATCAGCAGGTAGAACGCTGTCAGCCGCTCCGGCCCCGGCTTGAGCCGCACCATCTCGCCGTGGCACACCATGCACCCGCTGAACAACAGGAGCGAGTACACCGCAATCTGGAGGATGATGTTCACCGTGAAGCCTGCAAACAGCGCCACGACGGCACCGATGGTGGTCGCCAGGGGG
>VGRX01000109.1 GCA_016875215.1 Deltaproteobacteria bacterium | reverse complement strand
GCCACTGGACGCGGCGAGGCCGCGGAGAGGCTGCTCGAGGCGCAAGTGCCCCCTGCGGCCGCCCGCATGGAAAAGGCCGTTGTCCAGCACGTGCTGCACCGCGAGTTCCTGATTTGCTCTGAAGCTACGCTCGCCATTGCGCTGGCCGCCATGCTGAGCGAGCTGGGAGGGGACGTCCGGCTGCTTGCCGCCGCAGGCGAGTCGGCAGGGAAGATCCCAAGCGGGATCGCACACCGGATCCTGGCGGCTGCGGACATGGAAGAGCTGCGCCTGGCCATCAGCAAGGAGGCCGCGGACTGCAATCCTGCTCCCATCCTGTTGGGCAACCAGAGGGCCATCGTGGCCGCAGGGGAGCAGCGTGTCGTCCCGGTTCCGTTCGGCTTCCAGGCCGGAGGCATCCACTGCCTCACGGGGACTCCCTACCTGGGGATGACCGGGGCGGTGTCCCTGGTCGAGCGGATCGCGAATGCATCTGCTCTGGAGAAGATGAGGCGGGCATGAGACGAGAGGAATCCCGGACAAACCGACCGCGTGCGAAGTCTCGTCCGTGACCACGGGTTCTGGGGCCGTTCGCTTCCGCTCAGCGGGCCATCAACGGGCCCTTCTGGATCTTCTCCTGGAGCTTCATCAGGCCATCGAGGATCTGTTCCGGCCGCGGGGGACAACCGGGAATGTAGACATCCACCGGCACGATGTGGTCGATGCCCGGAACGGTTGAGTAGTTGTCGTAGAAGCCGCCGGAGCTCGCACAGGCGCCGAAAGCAACCACCCACTTCGGCTCCGTCATCTGCTCCCAGACCTTGCGCAGCACCGGGGCGTTCTTGAACGTCACCGTTCCCACCACCATCAGCATGTCCGACTGCCGTGGCGTGAAGCGAGGGATCTCCGCACCGAACCTGGCCAGGTCGAAGTGCGCACCCATGACGGACATGTATTCCATGGCACAGCAGGCGGTGACGAACGGGTACTGGAAGATGGAGTACTTCCTGCCCCAGTTCACCACCTCCGCAAGCTTCGTCGTGAAGAACTCCCCAGCTCCCATGCCGGTCCTCCCTTGTCCGAGACGCTAGCGGGCCAGCACGTGCTTGTCAATGGCCTTCGCGATCGCGGCCGCATCCCGCCCGCCTCCGATGTACTGTCGGCCGTTCACGAACAACGTAGGAGTTCCGCGCACGCCGCCCTTCTTCCCCTCGGCCATCTGGCGGTCCACCTCGGCCTTCCACGTGCCCTCGTCCAGCTCCTTGCGGAAGCGCTCCAGGTCGAGCCCGATTCGTCCGGCGTATCGCTCCAGATCGGGTCTTTCGAGCGCCTTGTTGTTCGCGAAGAGCAGGTCGTGCATCTCCCAGAACTTCCCCTGCGCCGCAGCGGCCAGCGCGGCCTGTGCCGCCAGGTGCGCGAGCTTGTGGAAACCGAGAGGGAACTGCATGAACACCAGGCGGGCACGGGAACCGTAGCGGTCGGCGACATCCTTGACCGGCTGATCGAACGTCTTGCAGTAGGGACACTGGAAGTCGGAGAAGAGCACCAGCTCGACCTCTCTGCCCTCGCCCCGGGTGGCGGCTCCGGCGGTGTCGAACTGCACCATGCGCGTCTCGAACGGGACGAAGACCTTGCCGTCCCGCGTGAGCTTCTCGTACGGAGCCTTCTCCCCCTGGGCCAGCAGCTCCCTTCCCCGGGCGATCTCCTGCTCCAGAAGCGGCCGGACGTCGTCGTAGGACTTCGCCCCCTTCACGACTCGACCGTTGATGAAGAAGTTCGGGGTTCCCTTCACGCCGACGCTCTCCCCCTCGGACACGTGCCGGTAGATCAGCTCCTTGTGCCGTTTGGCTTCAAGCTCTGCAGCGACCTCGGCCTCGGGAAGCCCGATCTCGGCCGCATAACCGAGCAGCGCCTCCCGGCTCAAGTCCTTCTGGTTGGCATAGAGGAGGTCGTGCATCTCCCAGAACTTGCCGCGTGCGGCCGCGGACATCGAAACCTGCGCAGCATCGAAGGCATCCTTGTGGAAGGGCAGGGGGAAGTTCTTGAAGACCACCCTCACGTCGTCCCCCTGGTCCTCGAGGATCCGCTTCAGCAAGGCCGTCCCCTTGGCGGAGTACGGGCACTGGAAATCGGAGAAGACGACCAGCGTGGCGGGTGCATCCGCGCTGCCGATGCTTGGATCCGACGGGTCTACCGGGACCCGCCAGATGACCGAGACGTCCCCGTCACCGGCCGGCTGCTTTTTTTTTTCTCCGTCAACCGGTGGCAGCGGAGATTCTCCCTTGACGAAGAACTGGATGTACTTCGGGTCTGCCCCGTTCTGCTGGGCCAGCACCTCGGCAAGCTTGCCCCGCTCGGTACCGCCGGCAAGCGCCTCTTCGGCCTTCTTCAGCTCCTCGTCGATGAGGGTGCGGAAGTTCTCGGGCGGCTGTGCTCCCTGGATGACCCGGCCGTTGACGAGGAACATCGGAGTCCCGGTGAGCCCGATGGCTGCCACAGCCGCCTTGTCCGATGCCACGAACCGGGCAACCCGCGCATCGGCCATGTCCCACTTGAACCGCTCGACATCGAGTCCGACCTCGGATGCCAGCGCCACGATCCGATCCGCTGCCAGTGCCTTGCGATTCCGGAACAGGGCCTCCTGCATCGGCTCGAACTTCCCTTGCAGGTGTGCAGCGAGCGCCGCCCGCGCTGCCGGCTCGGCATTCTCGTGGAAATCGAGCGGGTTGTTCCAGAACTCGACCGACACCTTGCCCGGGAACATCCTGAGCACCTCGGGCATGACCTCGAGCGCACCCCGGCCGCAGTACGGGCACTGGAAGTCCGAGATCTCGATGATCTTCACCAGTGCATCCGGAGGGCCGATCAGCGGATGCGTCAGCTTGATCGTACCCGGTTCCTTCACCACCTCGCCCCCGGGCCAGCGGACCAGGAGCCCGGCAGCAAACCCTCCCAGCAGACACAGTGCCAACCCGAGTATCACGACTTCCTTCTTCATTCTCTTCCCCCATCCGGGCCACTACAGGCCGCCAAAGATACCACGCACCGTGTGCGATGCAAGGGCAAAGCCGAGCGTGAATTTCGAAGAGCCCTTCCACGTCCCTGGCGCCCCGCTTTCGATGACGTCCGCTGGTACGCGTCGAATCTCGTTGAGACTTGCCTTGGCCGGCGAATTGCTCTACCGTCGTGACTTGCCGGCGAGGCCAATACCATGGAGGGCTCGAACATGTCGCGTCTCATGATTGCTGGTCTGGTTGCTGCAACTGCATCCGTGTTCATGGTCGCGTCACCTGCGTCGGCAGGCCCGGGCCTGGGCTTGTCGCTGGGCACAGGCATGTACGTCGACGATGGCGTCGAGCTGTCTCCGCTCAACGCTGAGGCCATGGTCTACTGGTCCTTCGCGAACATCAGCGCGGACCTCGGGTTCCTCTTCACACTCGAGGAGTTCGGCGTCAAGGAGGCCGAGCTCATGACCATCCGCCCCGGCGTCCGGGTTGCCATCCCGGGAATCTGCTACCTGCGCGGGGCGGTCCCGATGAACGTGCGCGACGACTTCAACTACGGGTTCCTCGTCGGCGTCGGCAAGACCCTGCTCAATCTCCAGGCACTTCGCCTGTTCGCCGAGGTCGACGCCACGTTCATGGAGAAGGCGGAGTTCGTAGAGAAGTTCCCCATCGAGGCACGCATAGGCCTCGAAATCGGGTTCTGAGTCCATCATGAAGGTCAAGCTGGTCGGTGCCAACCTCGAGTTGGAGCAGGTCGACCGCGCGCTCCGGGAACCCACGTATCGTCCCCATCTCTCGCCTGAGCCGATCGCAGCGGCCTACGCTCGCATCAGCCGGAGCGAGAAGACGGTCGAGCAGCTCCGCCAGGATGCTCGTGAGAACGTCGAGAAGGCGCGTCGGAGCAACCGCAACATCGTGTTCGAGATGGGGCACTCGAGCATTGCTGAGCACGCCACGTTCAACTTCGACATGGAAGGCATCTCGCGGCTGGCCATCGAGGCGGTGGAGCACTCGCGTCTCGCCTCGTACACCGAGCGCTCGCAGCGGTATGTGCTCATCGGCAGCGACATGGTGGTGCCCGACGAGGTTGCGCACGATGAGAGCCTTCGCACCCGGTTCGTCGAGGCGTTCGAGGCGATGAGCCGAGGGTATCGCTCGTTGGTCGACGGATTGCTGGAGCACCAACTTCGGGAGGCGGGGGGGGCCGCAATCGACAAGGAGCGGCGCCGGGAAATCGACACCGCCACCCGGGAGGATGCCCGCTACCTGCTTCCGCTGGCCACTGCGGGGCAGCTCGGCATGACGCTCAATGCCCGCAGCCTCGAGAACATGGTCCGCAGGCTCAAGGGGCATCCCCTGGCGGAGGTCAGGAGAGTGGGGGGGCTGCTGGAGGAGGAGGCGTTGGCCGTCACCCCTTCGCTGATCCGCCACACCGACCCCTGGCGGTGGGTGCCTCCGGACGTGTCCCGGATGCCGGGGACCTTCGGGGCAGGATCCGTTCCGACCCGAGGCCGGGCGTCGCTGCTTCACGTGACTCCTGCGCCGGCTTCCCTGCTGGCAGCCGGCGCCTGCTTCGAGGCGACCGGTCGTTTTCCGGTCGAAGCCGGGAATCCGGGGGACGATTCCTCCGCTCTTCCGGACGGCGGGGTTGACGGGGGGCCGAGGAGCGGAGACGCCCCTGACCGGTACGAATCGGAGCGGGGTTTCGGACCGCTCGTCCAGACCCTGGCTGATGCCTGGTTCAGCGGCGCCGGCGTGCACGCTCCGGCCCCGCGCAGCTTCGAGCTGGTGGACTTCCTGTTCGAGCTGACCTGTTCCGCAGCGTGCTTCGGGCAGCTCAAGCGCCACCGCATGGCCACCCTGCTCGTCGCACCGTACGATGCCGACCTCGCTCCGGTCGTTCCTCCGTCGGTCGTCGGAGCCGGGCTGACCGACCTGTTCCTTGCGTGCCTTGAAACGGTGCGGCCTCTTCGGGATGCGCTGAGGCGGGACGGCAATCCGGCAGCGGAGTACCTGTTTGCCAATGCTCATTGCCGCAAGATGCTGTTCAAGACCAACCTGCGTGAGCTGGTCCATGTGTCGAGGCTGCGGCTCGACCACCACGCCCAGTGGGAGATCAGGGAGCTCGTCTCGGACATGTGTGCACTGGCGTCGAGTCGGCTTCCCGAAGTGGAGCGCTGGCTCTGCGGAAAGGACGTGTTCGGGGCTGGGGGCTGAGAAGCTACCGCTTCTTCTTCTTGTTCTTGTCTGCGTTGATGTCGAAGATCGAATCGTCAATCCTGATGCCGCCTTCGACTTCGCCTTCGGGCTTGCTGGAGCCGCCCGAGGACGTTGCAACGAATGCCTTGGCCACCCGCTCCCGCATGGGCTGCTGATCCACCTGGAGACGAAGGGGCTGCACCCGGAGAGGGTGGGGCTTGACGAAGGAATCCACGTCGTTGCGCTCGGGAATGTCGAGGACCACGCCCCCTTGGCCGTCGATGTTGCCAAGCGGCTCGAGCTCGGTGTCCCCGATGGCTCGTCCGGTCTGCTCGGTCTTCTTGGCCACCCCGGTCTGGGTGGTCACGGCCGGGACCGTGGTCTGGGATTCTCCAGGCTGCGATTCCTGGCCCGGTTGGGGGCCCAGCGGAATGATGCCTGTCACGACGAGGACGACGACGGCCACGAGTGCGGCAAGGCCGGCTCCGGAGGCCGCCAGCAGGACCCGTCGGCGCTTCTTCAACCGAGCCTGCTCCGCGATGAGCTGCAGACGTGCCTCCTCCCGGCGCCGCTCTTCGAGCTCCTTGCGTCGCTTGTCGTCCTCCCGCTTCTGGATGACCGACTGGCGCCGTCGGGCTTCCTCCTGGATGAGCTTGTCGTACTGGGCCTTCTTTCGCTGCTCCTCTTCTTCAACGGCCCTCCGTTCCGCAGCGGTCTTCTCCTTGAGTGTCCGGGTGATTTCCTCGACCTCGCGTTCGGCTTCGACGCGCACGTCGGAGAGGAGTGAGTCGAGCAGATTGCCAGCCCCGCTCTTCTGCTGCGGAACCTGGATGGGCTCAGGGGTGGGAACCGCTGCCTTGGGCAACGAGTCCTCCTCGGCGGAGCTCTTCTTGATCTCTTCCAGCGAGGTCAGCAACAGGTTGCTCTTGTCGCCCTTCCCCATCATTCCCCTCGCAATCGGACCCTTGCGGGCCGCCGTCTTCTCCGCCTGCATTCTAGCCTCCCCACCGCAAGGGTGTCAAAACAAATGTTCCTTAATTACGTTGACGGCCCCGCGGCGGTTCCCTATAATCGCCTCGTTCTGTGGAGGGTGAGTGTCCGCATGCAGAAAAACGAGATCCGCAAGAGTCAATCGTTCACCTTCGGCGAAGTCTCCCTGGCTTTGGAGCTTATGCGGTTTGCAACGCGCAGCAACGACCTGAAGGTCCTGGCCCAGAAAGCGGACTTCATCTCGCTCTATCGCAAGTTCTCCCGCATGCGGGACAAGATCGCGGAGGAGGCGGCGAGCGGAAAGCCCAGCGACCCCTCGGACGATGACCTGGATTGAGTCCCTACCGGTTGAGCATCGCCCTCGCCAGCGTGGCTGCACCTGCCAGGTAGCGTCTGATGTCCCCTTTGCTCCTTAGCTTGGTTGTCGTGCGCAGAAGGTAGGCGGGTCTGAGGTAGAAGCGGACGTAGGCATATGTCCTCGCCAGCTTCAGGCGGGCGAGCGAGCCGTAGGAATCGGGAACGAACACCATTCCGCGGTAGTCGTACTGCGCCAGGTCCCATTCCTCCACCAGGGTCCCGGCCGACAGCAGGTCACGTGGCACCTGGTGCCACTTGACCAGCAGGAACTGGGCGTAGTCGAGTCCAAGCGAGGCAGCGAACTCGGCCGTTCGTCCCGCCTGCCTGGGGGTCTCGCCCGGGAAGCCGAGAACGAACGTGGCCGAGACCTCGAGCCCCGCGTCCCGGGCCTCCTGCACCGCACGCAGCGAGGCCGTGGTGTCGTGCCCCTTGTCCATCCTCCGGAGCATGTCGTCGTCGCCGCTCTCGAGCCCGAAGCAGACGTTGCGGCAGCCGGCCTTCCTCATGGCCCTCAGGACCTCGGCGTCCACCGCATCCGCGCGGGTCATGCAGAACCACGTAACCTCGAGCCGGCGTTGCTCCAACTCGTCTGCGAACCTGGCCAGCCACTCCCGCCGGGCGGGAAACACGGCGTCATGGAAGAGGAAATGCCGGGCACGGAACCGCTTGGCAGCCCATTCCATCTCTTCGACGACGTGCTCCGGAGACCGCACCCGGTAGCGGCTCGACTTGACGCAGGCCAGGTCCTGGCAGAAAAGGCAGCGGTTCCACCAGCACCCGCGAGAGGCCAGCAGCGGGTACTCCAATCCGCGCCCGCGGCGGTGAGGCAGCACCACGTACGAGCGGAGGTCGAACAGGTCCCACGCAGGCAGCGGAAGCGCATCGAGGCTCTCGACGACGCCCGGTTCCGGGAGCGTCCCGGCGCCCGGAAGGATCAGCCCCGGCGTTTCTCCTCCGGCCAGAAGCTCGGGCAGTGCCGGCTCCGGGTCACCGACAAGCGCACCCGAGAGACCTGGCGCCAGGTCCAGCAGGTCCCTGAGCCATTTGCCGTTTCCGACCCCGGCCACCCACATCGGCGCTTTCCCGCCGGCAGCTCGATAGGCGGCCGCAAGGCCCGCAGCGACTTCGGGCGGCGTCTCCCGGGCGACGTCATTGGGCAGCACCACGACCGCGTCCGGGGCAGCGGCAAGCAGTGTGCGCACGACGTCCTCGGCCCCCAACCGCAGCAGGAATGCATCGAGGACCTGGACGCGGTGCCCCATGGACCGGAGCACCGCAGCAAGCTGTGCGGACAGGAGCGGGGGATGGCGTGGAAACAGCTTGAGCGGTTGCAGCGACACAGGTGGGGATAGAAGAAAGACCTTCATGGCAGAATCCTACGGCAGCGACGCCTGGGACGGCAAGGGGATTCCCCGCCCGCTCAGCATGTTCTTCTTCCGATCCCGAAGCAGGACATCATATCACCGCCTCCGAATGCGCCAAGTTTGATGGGTTGGGCGCAATGTAACCAGGCGAAAACATTCATGTTTGCTCGGAACGGAATGGAAAAACCGCCGAGCAGTTCCCCGGTATGCGGTGCACGGACGTCCTCAGAATCGGCCGTTCGGTTGAATGCGGTCGGACCCGCGAATTTGCTGGCGATGCCGCGCCTGGATCGATCTGCGAGGATCGATCTGAAGGATCACCTTGATCTTGATCCGCATGTTGCGAGCGGCTCTCCGACAAAAACGATCCGGATCGGCCATTTACCTGATCCAGAGATCGATCGGAGTACCCCGAATCGATCACAGTTGACAGATCAATCGCCTTTGAGTGAGGATGACCCTAACAGAGGCGAAGAGGTCGCCCAAGGCAGGCAATCAGCCACGATCGTGCTGGCTGCCCGGCGATCGGAACTGAATGACACTCTGACAGGGGGAGCACATGGCCAGGTCACGAAAGCATCGGAATACGATGGATCGTCCCACAACGAGAAGCGATTGCAAGAACGGGCCTCGCCCCTGCCCCTGGGTCTCCTGCAGGTACAATCTGTACCTGGATGTGAATAGTGAAACAGGCTCACTCAAGATCAACTTCCCCGACCGCGAGCCCTGGGAGTGCCAGCACTCCTGCGCCCTCGACATCGCAGAAGAGGGCGAGCTCACCTTCGAGCAGATCGGGGACGTGATGAACCTGACGCGCGAGCGCATCCGCCAGATCATCGCGGAGGTTCTGGACAACATGTTCAGCCAGATCTGCCCCGATCAGACGCGGGCCTCGATGCTCCCCGTGATCGAGCAGTGGGCGGACGGCGAGTAGCTCTCCCGCTTCTAAGGAGGCTGAGCGAAGTAATTCCGGGCAGCCTTCTAAATCTGTATGAACTGAGAGATGATGGTGGGGCTCTCCGTCAACTCTCGAAGCTGCGGCAGCCGGGACAGCGGAAACATCAGGAAGTACACGACCAGGATCAGCGCCGCCAGCCACGCCAGCTTCGCCCTGTGTGCCGCGACGGAGCGCAGCCCGAACCCCCCGAGCGCTGCCACCGATACCAGGGGAATCAGCCCGTAGCGTACCGCCTCAGACCCTTCGAGCCGGAACAGGAGGACCTGCACCGGAACTGCCAGGAACAGACCCACCAGGCCGATCCCCAACGGCCGCGACTCCCGCATCGCAGCGGGGATTCCGCAGAGCGCCAGCAGCACCATCAGAAACGGCATCACCAGCCCCTCCAGGAACAGGACGTCAAGCGCAGTCATCGCACTGCCGAGCCCCGGACCGACGAATGGCGGCAGGTAGTCCGCCGGATACAGCACGAGCTGCACCAGCAGCGCCCCCGCGCCGATCATCAGCCCGCCTCCCGCAAGCAGCCCCAGCTCCGGCCTGTTCCAGCCTCGGAGGCGACCTCCGGTCAGCAGGTACACCGCGGCCGGAACGGCCAGCAGGACCCCTTCCGGCCGGGCAAAAGACACCAGCAGGTAGAGCAGCAGCAGGAGCAGGGCGCCGCTCAGCCTCGTCCTGCGGTCCAGGTCGGGTTGCCCCAGGCGGGCAAGCACCGCGAACAGGAACAGCCCCAGCGCGAGCAGGACCCCGGTCATGCTCGGAGTCTGCGCAGCCACCATGGACGCGGGCAGCACCGAGTAGAGGAAGCCGGCCCACAGCGATGCCGCCGGGGTCGCCCCCCAGGCCAGCATGGCCAGGAAGAGCAGCAGCGCCGCCAGGACCGAGAAGGCCAGGTTGACGCGGGTGGCCAGCGTCGCATCGTTGCCGGTGTGCTTGGCTGGGGTCGCCAGGAGCCACCCCAGGGACGAGTGCATCGGCGGCCGCCCCTGTCCTTCGTACGGGTCCGCGCTGCACTCCCGTGAACCGCGGGTCGCACACAGCCCCGTCTCCTGGTTGCAGAACGACTCGAGGCAGCGCTCACCCGGCTGCGGGCAATCGGCGTCCTCCAGGCAGCAATCGACCCCTTCGGGGGGCAGCCACTCCCAGAAGCACTTCTGGTCCACGCACCGGTCCGCAGTGCATGCCCGGAAATCGTCGCAGTGAACGTCTGCGCTGCAGGCATCCGTTCGGCTCGGCTCGGAGCTCACGGCGCCGGTGGCCGGGTCGAGCACCAGGCGGTACGACAGGCCTACTGCCAGGCAGAACGCCAGGCCTGCAGGGAGCCACCAGCGCAAGCGTCCCCCCATCAAGCCCTTCCATAGGCGGAACGACAGAGCAACGAGCAGGAGCAGGGCGGCGATGATGGCCTCTCCGACGAAGTCGAACCAGGCAAGGCCCAACGTCGTGTCCGGGGGGGCGGTCACCGGCTGTTTCTGAGGCATCTCGGACCAGAACCCGCCGCGGTCGTTCCGGCGGACTGCACCCGCAACCCGGCTGCCCGCCTCCGCCAGTGCGCCGGATGTCTCGCCTTCCCAGCTCAGGTCGAACGATGCAGAGCGATCCAGCACGCCGGGTGAGTTCCCGCGCTGGGTCAGGACCAGCACCGCAGCAGTTCCCTGGGCGGACAGCGTAAGGCGGATTCGCTCCCCCTCGATCTGGACCGACGTCAGAGTCACCCCGCCGCCGAGGTCGTCTGCGGGCGCCTCCACCCCGTACGGCGACAGCAGCGAGAGCACCCGCGTCTCCGCCCCTGGGGGAATGGCCCGCTCTCCGGCCAGACACAAGGCCGCTTCTCCCTGTGCGACAAGAGCTCCGGCCAACAGTACGACGCAGAACCCGCCTGCGAGTCTCCGAACCATGACACTCCCTCCACGAACAGAGCCGGACGGTATTATCTCCCGAAGTCCGGCGGATTGGCAACCGTTTGTGCTTGAAACCGTCCGGGCCGGGCGGTATCTTGAACCCGACAACCATGGAGGACAGGATGGTCAGCAAGGACTTCAACATCAAGGCGGTACGAGTCATTCCGCTGTTTGCCGGACTCAGTGACGAGAAGCTCGAGGAGTTGCGGCCTGCGTTCAAGGTGACCCGCTACGGCCAGGGCGAGCTCGTGGTGCGCGAGGGGGATGCCCCCGACCGGTTGTTCATCATCGTGGCCGGCGAGGTCCAGGTGGTCAAGAGCTACCTGGAGCCCGGGGCCCAGACCATCGCCGTCATGGGAGTGCCCGGCTTCTTCGGAGAGATGGCGCTGGTCGGGCGGGAAGGGGTTCGCTCTGCCACGGTCGTGACGACGGAGGAGAGCCATTTCCTGACCCTCGAACGGGATGCCTTCCGCTCCATTCTGCTGGCCAACCCGGAGATAGCGATCGCACTCCTCGAGGACTCGTATGCCCGCCTGCGGCAGGCCAACGAGCTGATCCACCACCTGCAGAAGGAATAGAGCCGGCGGCCCGACTCGTTTTGCAGCAGGCCCCCGGCGGCGTTCAGCACATTCCCAGCTCTCGGGCGGCGGCCCCGAAGTGCTCCAGGGACCGGTCGATCATAAGATCATTCACGGCAAAGCTGATGCGGAAGTGGCCCGGACAGGCAAAGCCCGTACCCGGCACAACGATGACCCGGTACTTCCTGAGAACGGCGCAGAACTCGACGTCGTCCGCCAGCGGTGACCTCGGGAACAGGTAGAATGCCCCTTGCGGCCGGACGAACCGGAAGCCCATGTCGGCCAGCGCAGAGCACAGTCGATCCCGCCGCCGCTCGTAGACGCCGATGTCCACCAGCGCACCGGGGATCCTCGCCACCACCCGCTGCATGAGCGCGTTGGCGTTCACGAAGCCCAGCACCCGGTTGCAGAACGTGAGCGCGGCAGCAAGCTTCTCGCGATGGGCGCAACCCGGGCTGACCGCCACGTGGCCGATCCGCTCACCGGCCAGGGACAGATCCTTGGAATGCGACGACACGACCAGCACGTTCTCGTAGCAGAGGAACGGGCTGGGGTAGGGGACGGAGTCGAACACGATCTCCCGGTACGGTTCGTCGCTCACCAGGTAGATCTCCCGTCCGTTCCGGGCAGACGCCTTCCTCAGCAGGTCGCCGAGCGAGGCCAGGACCTCGGGCGGGTACAGGACGCCGGTAGGGTTGTTGGGCGAATTGACGATGATCGCGCGCGTGCGCGATGTGACACGCGCCTCGATCGCGGCCAGGTCCGGCTGGAAGTCCTCGGCCGGAGGCACCACCACCATGCGGCCTCCGTGGTTGTCCGTGTAGAACCCGTACTCCACGAAATACGGCGCCAGGACGATGACCTCATCCTCCGGCTCGAGCAGCGACTTGAGGATCACGTTGCAGCCTCCGGCAGCGCCGCAGGTCATGACGACATCGGAGGAGCGGAACTGCAGGCCGGTCGTTGCCGCATACCGCTCGGCCACGCTCCGGCGGGTCTCCTCAAAGCCGGCATTGGGCATGTAGCAGTGGATCAGCGGGGCTTCCCGGGCGGCCTCCTCCAGGAGCACCCGGCGGAACTCCGCAGGCGGGGGCAGGTCCGGGTTTCCGAGCGAGAAGTCGAAGACGTTCTCCGGACCGTGTTCCCTTCGAAGTCGTGCTCCCTCCTCGAACATCCTGCGGATCCATGACCCCCTCTCCATGGCCGTCGCAATCTTGGTCGAGACAGTCATCTTGCCCTCCCCCCCGGCTGCAACCCGTGCCACACTACCTGCCCGCGACCACGATTGCAAGCAACGATGGAAATGGGGACTGCTTTGTGCCAACATGGGGTTCGGAGGAAGCAGCGTATCCCAACAGGAGGGAGGAACATGAAACGAGCTGGTTGGATTCTTGCGCTCGCTGCGTTGTTGGCCTTCGGTCTTGTCTTGGGTCCGTCCCCGAAGGGGCTGTCGGGTCCGCCTGGGACCGCGGAGTCGATACTTGCGAGCACCGCATCGGTCGACGTGCTGAAGCAGCAGCTGCGTCGTTTCGTGGAGGCGCCGGTCGGCGTGAAGCCCGGGCGGGTGAACCCCAAGGACCTGCGGCTGCTGGCCAAGCTGATTGAGGCTTCGGACTACCTGGATTCGGTCTTCTGGATGCAGGTGAACGAGGAGGCGCTGGACATCCGCAGCGTGCTGTCTCAGTTCGGTGGGGAGCAGGCGTCTGTGTTGGTGCAGCTCATGAACATCCACTACGGGCCGTGGGACAGGCTCGAGAACAATCGCCCGTTCCTCGGAAACCGGGAGAAGCCGGCAGGTGCGGCGTTCTACCCGGCTGACCTTTCCCGGCTGGAGCTGCAGGGGTTCATGGATGCGAATCCCGAGACGATCGGCGACCTGCTCAGCCCGTACACGGTGGTCCGCCGCAAAGGGGGCGGGCTTGTGGCCATTCCGTACTCGGAGAAGTACCGGGCTCTGCTCACCCGCGCCGGCGGGGCGCTGCGCGAGGCCGCAGCCTACTCCGACTGGCCCACGCCCC
>VGRX01000108.1 GCA_016875215.1 Deltaproteobacteria bacterium | reverse complement strand
GGGGAGATGGCGATTGGACGGTTGGGTATCCGGCATGGACTGCGCCGCCTTGCGATAGCGGCTCGTACCGGGTCTTTCGCGGGGGCGGCTTCGCCGGCGTCTACGACCCCCGCGTGTCGGGTCGCTTCGGCGACGGTCCGTCGGGCGACTGGCTCGACTTCCTCCTCGGCCTCCGTTGTTGCAGGTCCGTAGAGCCCTGAAACACAATGCCTCCTATTTTGCACCCTTTGAAATCATTGGGAAAAGTTCCGGCTCATCGCTGGGACATCCCCAGTTCTTGGGCAAGATCCGGTTGGCCTTCATGACGCGGACGGCTTCGCGGACCCTGGTTGACTCGACCTCTGCTCTCGGGATTCTCCAGGGTGCGAAGGCTACCGAAGAAATCCATGGTCCCTCCATGCCTGCAACAGCCATTCCCAGAACCGACGCCGCGGACCCAACCCCGGACGGATCGACTCGAACTCCTCGGCCACGACCTCGGGAGTGACGAAGCTCCAGACCTCGTCCGGTCGGGCCTCACGCAAGAGCGCTCGAAGAAGCGGGATGCGCCTCGGATCGGTCCGGTCCGCCAGAGCAGCCCGCAACTCGCCCACAGTGACCTTCCGGTCCCAGAAGAAGTACGGGACCTCCCGATCGTCGTCAAACCTGTTGCGACTGAGCACCATTCCGCACACGGGCTGCCTCCTCCAGGGCCGAGTAGGGCCAGGCGGTCGCTGAATATCGAGAGCGTGCGCAGTCCGGCGGGGCCGCAACAGGCCTGCTCGTCAACCCAGCAGATCGGTTGCCAGTCGTACGCACGCAGTCGTTGATCCCGCCGGGTTGCACACGTAGAATGGCCCTCATGCCGGAGGTGTCGGCGAAAGGAGTGCAGATGAGACGAAAGGAACCTGAGGCACGAGCGCCTGCCGATCCGGGCGGAACGTGCGTGAGGGGGGCGCCGGACCGGACCGTGGGGGCGGGGTTGACGGTGTCGCCGGCGCGGGTGCTGGTCGTTGCGGTGGGAGTGCTGGCAACGGTCGGCTGCGGCGGAAGCGGCACGACAACGCAGAAGGAAGTGGCCGGGGAAGTGGAGGGCGAGCTTCCCGGCGGCGACACGGTGATTCGGCCGGATGACGTGAAGGGGGATGCGGACGGGCGGGCGCCGACAGACATCGAGGTCGACTACGGTTTTCTCGGGGACCACGAGGGGGAGACCCCGGTGTGGAAGCCGATACCGTGCGAGTCGCACACGGACTGTCCGGAGGGGTATTGCGTCGAGCTCGAAAGCGGAAGCGGCGAGACGTTCTGCACCTTGACGTGCGTAGAGGAGTGCCCGCTCGACTGGGTGTGCAAGTCGGTGTTCGTGGACGGCCCCGACCCTGTTTCGCTGTGCATGCCGCCCAGCAACACGCTGTGCAAGGTGTGCAAGACGGACGAGGACTGCCTGCTGGCCGATTCCCTGTGTATCAAGGGCAAGGGAGCTCTGGGTTACTGCGGCCGCGTGTGCGACCCGGAGAAGCCCGGCTGCCCCCTCGGATTCGACTGCGGGCTGGTGGAGGATGGAGAAGGACAGCCGCAGGGGTACCAGTGCATTCCCGCGCCGGGGTCCTGCTGCGTGGCGGGCGGCGCCAAAGACTGCAACGACGACAACCCGTGCACTTTCGACGGCTGCGACCCTTCGCTGGGCTGCACGCACGAGCCTCAGGACGGGGAATGCGACGGGGACGATCCCTGCCTGGAATGGCTCTGTGCCGACGGCAAGTGCACGGGGATTCCGATCGAGACCGACGATACGGCCAACAAGATTGACGACGACTGCGACGGACTCACCGACGAGGACGCGTACAAGGGGTTCCGCCTCGAAGCCGGGTCGTTCTCGGGCTGCGGCGGGACCTCGGAATCGGGCACGATCGTGCTTTCCGGCGAGCTGAGCGCTCCGGCGTTCGAGGGTGTTTCCGAAGGACCGGAGTTCTCCGTGAGTACCGGACTTGCCGGGCTGCTCTCGTGGCTCGGGCTTCAGCAGTAGGGGGATTACATGAACCGCTTGATCCTGGCGATGCTCGTGGCTGTTTCGGTTTCCGTGACTGCGCTGGCCGCGCCCCCCGGGCAGGTCCGATACCAGGGGTTCCTGACCGACAAGGAGGGGACGCCGGTCGAGGGGGAGTGGGTGGTCACGTTCCGCCTGTTCGAGACCGAGGCGGGTGCGGTTCCCTTCTTCGAGGAGACCCAGACGGTGCACCCGGTGCACGGGGTGTTCTCGGTGGTGCTCGGGTCCGCGGGAAGCCCCGTGCCGGCCGAAGCGTTCGTCAAGGGCAAAGGGTGGCTCGGCATCGTCGTGAACGGGCCGGACGGGCCGGTGGAGCTGCTCCCGAGGCAGCGGGTGGTGACCACGCCGTTTGCGTTCGTGGCGGGGCAGGCGTCGACGTGCGACCAGGCCAGCAATGCGCTGTCGCTGGGTGGCGTGGGGGCGGGGTCCTACGTCACGCTGACGCAACTTCCGGAGCTGTGCGTGACGCCCGAGGCCCTGCCCGAGCTCGTGGACGGGATGTGCGTGTCCGAGGACGAGCTGCCTGCCCTGCTGGAGGCGCTCGGCGTGGGCTCGAGCTCGCTCACCATAGGGGAGGTCCAGACGTGGCTCGAGCTGAACGGCTACGTGACCGGGCCGCACTTCTCCGGGAAATACGGGGATCTGACCGGCGCCCCCGACCCTGCGCTGCTGGCAACCAAGGACGACCTGTCGCTCTTCGCGACCAAGGACGACCTGCTCCTGTACGCGCAGCTCGCGGACATCACGGACCTGGTGACTGCTCCGCAGTGCATCGACGCGGTCAAGGCGAGCGGCGCGGTGCTGCTGGCCGACGGCTCGGTGGCCTTGCAGGGAGACCTGGACATCAACGGGAACGTGCTGAAGAACCTGGCGGTCCAGTACTGCCCGAAGCCCACGGACCTTCCCAACCCGCCCGGCGGCATGATGTGCTTCGACCTTGCGACGCAGCGCCTGATGGTCTATGCCGCCAAGAAGTGGGTGGCGGTCGGCGGCGTGGCAGCGGACCTGGATTGTCCCGGCTGCGTGAGCGCGGATGACGTGGCCTTCAACTTCGCGGCCTCCGATTCCAAGAACGGCGCGGCCGTGGATCTCAACTGCAACAAGTGCGTCGGCGCGGGCGAGCTGGCCGTGAACTATGCGGAAGGAACCGCTCCGGGCGGCGACGCGATCAAGGCGCTCACGGCCCTGTCCGCGGACGACGTGGCCTGCGCGGGCTGTGTGCAGAAGGGGGAGCTGGCCGCAGGGGTGCTTGCCTCGGGCAACGTGGCCTACGACGATTCCGTGACCAAGCTCGGCGGTGCCAATGTCCAGGACGCGATCGTCAAGCTTCACCAGAAGGTGGGGACCGGCGGTGGCGAGGGATTCGGGCAGATGTTCATGCAGGCGCGGGAGTGGGCGCTGCCCGCGTACGGCCGAGGTCGGACCTACATGCACCTGTTCAATCCCCAGGCAACGGCCAAGGTGTTGGCCTACCTCTATGCGGACGAGGTGTCCGCTCTTCCGGGTGCGACGAAGCTGCTGAGCGGGCCGTTTGCCCCCAACGCGTACAGCGCGGTCACGGGGACGAAGAACACGAACCACCTCATCGCGTCCAAGCCGGAGGTGTTCAACGTCAACTCGCACCTGCTCGTGCACCAGACGGCTGGTGCGAATCCGGGGGCCTGGGAGCTGTCCCAGGTGGTTGGCGTGGAAGGGTCCACTCTCGTGCTCTCCAAGCCGCTGGCGAACGATTACGTGGATGGCGCGCAGGCGGTTGTGGCCACCTCGTACGGGCAGCTCGTGGTGGAAAGCGGCGGGGAACTGAAGGCCATTCCGTATTCCGCCTCGGCCAAGTCCGGGGGCATCGTCTACGTGCGGGCCGAGTCGATTCTGGTGAAGAACGGCGGGAAGGTTCTGGCCGACGGTGCGGGATTCCCTGGCGGGACGATCCCGTTCCAGGGGACTGCGGGGCACCAGGGGGCGTCGGAGTGCTCGGTGACCGGTTCCAACAGTGCGAACAACAACTGCTCGGGTGGCGGAGGGTCCACTCTGAGCGCGGGTGCGGGCGGCGGCGGAAACAAGACCGCAGGCGAGACGATTCCGAACGGCGGCAAGGGGGGGACGACCAAGGGGGATGCCAACCTGGCAACGCTCCAGATGGGCGGCGGCGGAGGCAAGGGCGGCACGCAGGAGTCGGGCGGCGCCGGCGGCGGCATCGTCGTGCTCGGGGCCGGGACGGTCGTGGTCGAAGGGGCCGGCGTGCTCTCGGCTGCGGGCGCATCGGTGACCCAGACGCAGCCGTCGTGCCAGTACCCGTTCGTCCACATGGGCTACCAGCTCTGCGGGAAGACTGCGACTGCGAACGACCAGGCCAACACTCCGCCGGCGGGCTGCTCGCCGATCACACCGAACACCAACTGGGGCCAGGGAGACTTCACCACCATCTGCCAGCACTACATGAACGTGTTCGGCGGCCCGGTCGGCGGCTGCTCCGCCGTGGACATGGATGCCGACGGCGGGAACTGCAGCAACTACCCGGCCATCCTCGGCTTCGAGCGCAACAGCGGTCCGGATGTCTGGGTTCACTCCGGGACCTTCTCCTGGGTACCCACGAACTCCCCACCGGGCAACTGCAACATCACCAATGCGTCCGACGACATCCTGGTGTACGCGTGCGGCGGCGTCCACCCGTCCGGCGCCGGGGCCGGAGGGACGGTGGCCATCTTCGCGGACACGTTCGTGAACAGCGGCTCGGTGGACGTCAAGGGGGGCACTTCTCCGGCGGGTGACGGCGGTACGGGCTGGTTCGCCCAGAAGCCTCCGGTCCCGGGCATCGTGCATGCCATGTATCCCAAGGGGGTGCAGATCTGGGTGGACGGCGTGGATGTCACCGCGGCCGTCGGGGATCCGCACGGCAAGGGAACCCCTGCGTGGGACAAGGCCAAGCAGCTCTGGGGGGAGACCGGCACCGCAGCATGGTCCAGCGGCATGCTCGACCTGAGCTCGGTCGCTGCCTGGACACTGGGTGAGCACATCATCGAGCTGCGCGAGACCGGCGGAGCAGGCGGCAACCTCAAGGTGTTCCTGTACACCATCTATGCATTTACCAATGCGACCGCGCCGCAGAACGACACGTGCCAGTCGCCGACCGTGATTGCCGTGGACAAGGCCGGCAAGTACTCGGGCACGACCGAGGACGCGATGGGCAAGCTCAAGGCCAACGATGACTACAACCAGTCCGGGTGCGGCGGAACGGGCGGTGCGGACGTGGTCTACCAGTTCACCATCCCGCAGTATTCCCAGGTCCAGTTCGACGTGGTGGCTCCGTTCGACGCAAGGCTGTACCTGCGGCAGGCGGGCTGCGTGGGCGGTGCGCTGGTCGCATGCGGGAAGAAGAGCCTCAAGACCGACCCGCTCAAGCCGAACACCTACTTCCTGTTCGTGGATGCGGATACGGCGCTGGCCAAGGGGGACTTCACGCTGGTCGTCACGCCGGTCGTGCCTGGCCCGCCCAACAACGACACGTGTGCGTCTCCCACCCTGCTCGACCTGTCCAAGGGGCCGGCCGAGTTCACCGGGCTGTCCCTCTTTGCGAAGGACGACTACATGGCGGGGTGCGGCGGCGTGAACGCCAAGGACGTCGTGTTCCAGTTCGATGTCCCGCCTGCGGTCGCCAAGCTCAACATCCAGATTGCGGCCTCCTACCAGCCCGTCATGTACCTGAAGAAGGACAACTGTGCAGGCAGCGCGATTGTGTGCGTGCCGGGGGCCAGCTACACCATGCAGTGGCCTGCCGAGGGGACGTACTACCTCGTGCTCGACGGGCAGGGAGCGAACGAGGCGGGCGAGTACACGGTCAAGGTGTCGCTGGAGTAGGCCATGTTCTACAATTCGAGCCGAGCTCACATCCTGAGGCCGGGGATCCTCGCGGCACTGGCAGGGATGGTCGCTTGGTGCACGTTCTCCTGCGGCGGGTCGACGACTCAGGCCGACGGGAACGGGGAATCGGACGTCCGGCTCCCGGACGACGAAGCTCTCATCGACGGAGCCGGGAATCCTGGCGATGCACCGGCGGCCGAAGACGTGAAAGCGCACGGCATCGATGTCGCCGACGCGGGCGGCGCTGACTGGAGAGCCGGTGACGGTACGGGCGAGGCGCCGCTTGTCGACGGCACCGGGGAGGCCGATGCGGTGGACGGGCCGGACGGGCTCCTTCCGGACGGCGCTCCCGACACCTGCGGCAACCAGTTCTGCGACCTGGGAGAGAACTGCGTGAGCTGCCCGCAGGACTGCGGTGACTGCCCGCCGTGCGGAGACGGCGTCTGCAATTCGGGGGAGTTCTGTTTCACCTGTCCGGCCGACTGCGGGACGTGCTGCGGCGACGGGAAGTGTGCGGAGGACGAGAGCTGCCAGAACTGCCTCGAGGACTGCGGCAAGTGCTGCCCGAACGGTGCGTGCGAGCCGTTCGAGAGCTGCACGAACTGCCCGCAGGACTGCGATACGTGCTGCGGAGACGGGCAGTGCGCGGCCGATGAGAGCTGCACGAACTGCCCGCAGGACTGCGGAGGCTGCTGCGGCAACGGGACGTGCGACTACGGGGAGTCGTGCGAGTTCTGCGAGCAGGATTGCGGCAAGTGCTGCGACCCTCCGAACACGATTTCGGTCAACGGCAAGTGCGTTCCATCGTGCGGTGCTGCCGGAGGGAACACCTGCGTTCCGGCCGGCTCCACGATGTGCGACGGGTTGCCTCTCCTCGAGACGTACGACTGTGCGATCTGCTGTGTGCGCCCCCCCTACCCCGGGCCGGCGGTGCACTCGTACCACACGGTCCACAAGGACGACATCTGGGCGTGGGACTCGATCTGGGCGCTTGCGCAGGCCTATCCGGACGTGGGGCCGATGATCACCTCGCAGAACAAGAGCGACCTGGTCCCCAACACCATGTGGGCGCAGCGGATCGACCCGGACTGGTACGCGACGGGGACCGAGATGGCCGACGCCATGCACCAGGCGTTCATTCCGTTCGACACTGCGCCGCGAGTCATCATGATCGATGAGCTGAAGTCGCAGCCGGACGGGACGCTCCAGAAGTTCGCCGAGTGTGCAGATCGGATGCGGACCGTGTACCCGCAGTGGGAGGGGCGCTGGGGTGCGCACGTCGTCAACGGGCCTGCAGTCGACTACTCGGGGTTGAATCCCGGCCTCGATGCGCTTCTCAAGGCCAATGCGGTGCTGGCGGTCGAGATGTACCCGCTCCAGTCCGACTACTGCAAGCACGGGTCCACCGCGAGCCAGCGCGATCAGTGGCTCGCGGACTTCTTCCGGGGAGACCAGGGGGCCTTCCCGCAGCACCGCTTCCACTGGCTGATGGAACGACGCACCCAGCTTGGGAGCAACAGCCACATGTCCATCGCGTTCGCCGTGACCGACGGCTACATGAACGGCGAGAGCCCCGCCATCTTCCTGGACCGGCTGTTCTATGTCTGGCGCAACAAGAGCGGCTACGGCTCGCTCATCTTCGTCGGCAACGGCGGCGTCGGCGCGTGGAAGTGGGACGAGCCCGACATGTCCAATACGAGCCGGGATGCCGCGTTCGCTGAGTCCTTCAACCACTACTGCGTGGCCCAGAATCCGGGCTCGCTCAAGGGCCAGGTTCCCTGTCCGTAGAATTGGCTCTTCCCTTTCGGTGTGAGTCCAATCCAGTACAGCCCCGGGCAAGTGTCGATCATAGGTTGGCTGGGGCGATATGGGCGCCCGGCCCTTCCGTTATCCCACGAGCAATCTCCTCCAGCGTCCCGACGACCGGGAGCGGCTCCCACCGTAGCGTTGCTGCATTCGACCGCAGCAGCCCCTTGGCTGAGCGCGGGGTTCAGGGATGCTGCACTGTCCCCGGCGTGAACGGCTGCGTCAGCCACTGGAAGTTGTCGAGGACCACCTCGGAGTCGTAGATCCCATCCGACGTGTCATGGATGTGGAAGGTCAGCTCGAACGTCTCCCCGGCCTGGATCGGCCACTTGGTGACGAGCCAACCGGTCGACGAGCCGTACGATGAGCTTCCGCCGCCGCAGGAGCACTGCCCGGGGCCGCACTTGGAAGTGTAGCAGCTGAACCCTGTGCCGCTGATGTTCGTCGGGGCATTCGGGCAACCCTCGCTGAACGCGGTGTTGATCGCGACATAGCACTGCTTCTTCCCCTGCCCGTCGACGAAGTCCCAGTAGCTGTTGGGGTTGGAGCACGCCGTCGAGTTCACCACCTTCTTCACGTTGCCGGTGGTCTGCGGGGCCTTGAGGAAGACGTAGAACTTGTCGTTGAACGGAGAGCAGACCCACTCGTGGTACTCTTCGGACATGTAGATGTAGTCGAGGGAGAAGCCGATCACGCCGGCCGGCGCCTTGAGGGTCATGCGGAACTCGACGTTGTCATAGGTGGTGTACCCGTCCTTGGCAAACGGGTCCTTGACCCCCCACCCGCCCGGCAGATCGGTCGAGTGCTTGGTACCGGTCGCAGGCCCGGAGGCCAGCAATCCGTAGCTGGTTCCGGCAAACGGCTTGAGCGCGTTTCCGACGTTTCCGAACTGGGTGACCGCGTTCCAGGCCGAGCTGAAGTTGTCCCCCGTGGGCGAGGCGAAGCTTGCAGCCAGCACTTCCGGCCCCTTGCAGACGTCTATTGCACAGAGGTACGCGTCGACGGTCTGTCCGGTGCAGGTTCCGGTGCACGGGGCCTTCTCGTCCACCTTCCCGTCGCAGTCGTTGTCGATTCCGTCGTACGGCAGCTCCGTGGCTCCGGGATTGACCTGGGGCAGGTTGTCGTCGCAATCCCCCCCACCGTTCGTGCACGTCGCCGGCTTCCCGATCACGGTCATGCCCAGCGCACACCAGTTGTCGTTGTCGAGATCGCACAGCCCGTCGACCACGCCGTCGCAGTCATTGTCCAGGTTGTCGCACAACTCGGTCCCGACCGGGCTCACCAGCGGATTGCCGTCATCGCAATCCCCCGGGTTCAGGGAATACCCCGGGTAGAAGGGCTTCGGGCAGCGGCAGACATTGACGCCCGCCAGGCCGAAGCCGTCGCCGTCCTTGTCCTCGAAGTAGAACACGCATCCGGCTGCTCCATCCTCGTCCACCGCACCGTCGCAGTCGTTGTCCAGCCCGTCGCACGTCTCGCTGCCCACGGCCCCGGGCACCGCATCGCACCAGGTGCCGGTCTTGTCGGACTTGCACATGATCATTCCGAGGGAGACGCATGCCCCCTGGCCCGTGATACAGGTGCTCCACAGGTCGGGCCAGTCCTCGTCGATCAGGCCGTCGCAGTCGTTGTCGATGTCGTCGCAAACCTCGGGGGAGGGCTCTACCGGCTCGGCCACACACTCGAGACCGGACCCGTCGACCTTGCACGTGTAGACCCCCGGGCCGGTACAGGCCCCTACCCCCTGCGAGCACACAGCGCCCTTCAGCGGCCAGTTCTCGTCCACCTTGTTGTCGCAGTCGTTGTCCAGACCGTCGCAGCTCTCCAGCTGGGGCACCCCTGGCTTGCCCCAGCAGGAGGTCCCCTGTCCGCCGGTCTTGCAGACCACGATCCCGGCCTTCACGCATTCCCCGACGCCCACGGAGCACGGCTTCCCGAGGTTGAAATCCTCGTCGTACTCGCCGTCGCAATCATTGTCCTTGCCATCGCAGAGCTCCGCGGCTGGAAGGCCGGCCACCCCGGAGCAGAATGTACCGGACGCATCCGGCTCGCACTCGACAGTGCCCGGCTTCTCGCACAGGCCGATTCCCACGACGCAGCCGGCGCCGAGGTTGAACCCCTCGTCCACCCCGCCGTCGCAGTCGTTGTCCAGACCGTCGCACAGCTCGGCTGCAGCCCCCTCCATGGGGTTGCACGGCACCAGCTTCCCGTCGATGCACTTCGGAGCGGAGTGCTTGCACTCGCCGAGTCCGCAGACCACCGAGCCGAGTCCTTCGTCCACCTGGCTGTCGCAGTTGTCGTCCTTGCCGTTGCATACTTCGCTGGCCCCGGCGTGGATGGTGGGATCGAGCGGCTCGCAGTCCGTAGCGTCCGGGTCGAGGTCTCCGTCATCGTCCGGGTCGCAGGCATTTCCCAACCCGTCCTTGTCCAAGTCCTCCTGCCCGGGGTTGGCCAGTTGCGGGCAGTTGTCGCTGCCGTCACCGTGGCCGTCGCCGTCATCGTCGTCGTCGCACGCATCCCCCGCTCCGTCCTTGTCGAGATCCTCCTGTCCCGCATTGGGAATCAGCGGACAGTTGTCCACGGTATCGGGAACCTGATCCCCATCCTTGTCCTGCTCGCAGGCATCGCCGATGCCGTCCTTGTCCGTGTCCTTCTGATCCGGATTCGCGGTCACGGGGCAGTTGTCAGCAACGTCCGCCACTCCATCGTCGTCATCATCCGAGTCGCACAGGTCTCCGGCTCCGTCATTGTCGTTGTCGGCCTGGCCCGGGTTGTGGATCGTCGGGCAGTTGTCGGATCCGTCGTCCAGGCCGTCTCCGTCGTCGTCGAGATCGCAGATATCGCCGAGGCCGTCCTTGTCCAGGTCGGCCTGGTCGGGATTGGCCATCTTGGGGCAGTTGTCCGCACCGTCGTCGATTCCGTCGTTGTCGTCGTCCGGATCGCATGCATCGCCGAGGCCATCCAGATCCGAGTCGAGCTGCTTCGGGTTCGCCACGTAGGGGCAGTTGTCCATGGCGTTCTCCACGCCGTCCCCGTCGAGGTCAGGGTCGCACGCATCGCCTTTGCCGTCGCCGTCCATGTCGGCCTGGTCGTGATTGGCCACAAACGGGCAGTTGTCCGCCTCGTCCAGCAGGCCGTCCTCGTCGTCATCGGAGTCGCACGCGTCGCCGAAGCCATCCTTGTCGTTGTCCAACTGTTCACTGTTGGCATCGAGCGGACAGTTGTCCTCGACGTCCGGGACCGAGTCGTTGTCGTCATCCGGGTCGCAGGCGTTCCCGAGACCGTCCTTGTCCGTGTCGGTCTGTTTCGGGTTGACCAGGCAGAGGCAGTTGTCGTCCCCGTTCGCAATCCCGTCGTTGTCCTCGTCCGGGTCGCACGCATCGCCGATCCCGTCGCCGTCGCAATCCTCCTGGCCCGGGTTTGCCGCCTCCGGGCAGTTGTCCTGGGGATCCGGAATCCCGTCGAGGTCGCCATCGGCCACGTCACAGTCCGGGATGCCGTCACCGGTGAAGTCGGGGAATCCCTCGTCCACCTCGCCGTCACAGTCGTTGTCCGCTCCGTCGCACTGCTCAGGCTCAGGATTGGGCGCGTTGCACTGCAGCAACCCGTCACCGCACAACAGGTCTCCGATGCACACGCCGAGCAGGTTCTTCGTCTCGCACTCTCCCCCCCCTGCTTCCGCGTCGATGCCGCCATCGCAGTCATCGTCGATTCCGTTGCAGCTTTCCGGCTGCGGAATCGGGCCGTCACAGACTGCGACTCCCCCCTGGTCCACGAGCTTGCCGGGGCAGCTTCCCCACTGGTTCGCGATCAGACACTCGTTGGACGGGACATCCGGCTCGATATCCACGCCGGTCCCGTCATCCACGCCGGTCCCGCCATCCTCGCCCCCGACGTCCTCCGGCCAATCGGAATCCACTGCGTCGTTGGGCCCCGCACCATCCGTCTGCCCGTTCGAGTCGGCGACATCGCCCGGCCCGACGGTCCAGTCCCCACCTCCCCCGTCCGAACCTGCTCCGTCCGATCCGACCGTGTCGTCGCCGGCCGGATCCGATTCCGTCCCCGTGCCGTCGCCGGCTTCGCTGCCCTGGTCGGTCAACGGCATGCGTCCATCACCAGACCAGGAATCGCCGAATTCCGGGTGAAGATCCGTGCCCGGTTCCACGACACCCTCAGCACCAGGGCCGTAGCGATCCGGGCCGTCGGTCCCCCCATCCGTCCCCTGTCCTCCCCCCGGCGCGCCCGAGCCGCCGCACGAGGCCAGAGCCAGCACCGCCACAAGCGAAATCAGCCGTGGATTCAGTCTCATGATTCGCTCCGTCTGCACTCGTTACCGCAACTGATCATACACGGATGCGCAGCTCCGGTCCACAACGAGGATATACCGGTGGGCCGCGGCATGGTATGATGCCGGCCGCCGGGTACCGTGGTGGGTGCGACGAAGTCGTCATCCTGGCGGGGGAATGCAATGGCAAGGAAGAAGAAACTGAGCCGGCTGGCGGTGTGCCGCAAGCTGCAGGAACTGGCCCTGAAGATCGCCGCGGGCAGGCCCGTGCGAGCAGGCAACCGCTCGGTCAAGGTCCCGGACGAGCTCGAGATCGAGATGGAGATCGAGGTGGAGGACGGCGAGTACGAGCTCGAGATCGAGCTCAAGTGGCGCAAGGTGTGAGCACCTCGCCGGCCGCTCCCGGCCCGGTGCCTGAGAGACGGTCCGGACCTGGTTGTCCGCCATGACCGCATCCCCCGGGCGCCTGGCGGCGTGCATTCCCGCCCGGTCGGTGGCTGCGGGCGCGCGTGTCATCGGCCTCGGCGTCCGCGGCCGTGAATCCCAGAACTCCTCATGATTGCAGGATGTTCTTTCGAAGTGCAGCCCCAGGCGGTTCTCACTGCCCGGCCGGGTGGCGGCCCCGTCCCCACAGCAGGGGCTCGTGCGCTGCGAGCATGCCGGCAAAGGGCCCGGGCGTCACGACGCGGGACAGCAGCTTGTACTCCACGGGATTGCCGGTGAACTTCCGGTAGAGCCAGCGCTCCACGCGGTTGGAGAACCCGGTGACATCGGCCACGTTGTCACCGAGGAACATCCGGGTCTGCGCCAGGCCGATCGCCTGCAACCCCGATTCCCCGCAGAAACCGAATGACATCTCGTCCGGGAACGACTCCCCGGTCACGTCGTGCCGTTTGAGCGACGTCAGCTCGAAGTCGATGCAATCGCACTCGACCGGGACGTTCGAGGCCGTGCGATACCATCCCCGTGAGCAGGGGATGTCCACCCCATCCACCCGGAAGAGCGGGCGGTTCCAGATCAGCGCCCCACCCTCCCCCAGCGCCCGGCCCCACAGCAGATCCCTCAGCGGAATCCGCCATGGCGGGACATCCGTCTGCACGAAGTCGTGGTAGCCGAATCCGGAGAAACCGGAAGAGAGGTTCCCGACCGTCACCTCCCCGTTCACACGGGCGCAGGGAATCGGGACCTGCCAGGTGAGAGCCCCGCCTCCCAGTGAGAGCAGCCGTCCGCCATCCTTCGGCAGCCAGGGAGGATCGGTCGGTGCGTAGTCGAGGCGAACCCGGACGTCCCCCGCATCGAGCCGGACGCCCGGAGAATCGGCGACGACGCGCGCCACAAAGGGGCCTGGAGAAGAAACGGAGTGTGCGGGGGGAACCTTTTT
>VGRX01000107.1 GCA_016875215.1 Deltaproteobacteria bacterium | reverse complement strand
TTGTGTCGCCCATGCCGAGTCGGGCGGGCCCGCAGCGATGTCAGGGTTGTCCTCGCCACCAGACGGGCCGCACCCTGACGTGAACCAGAGAAGGCCGAGAAGTGTGCACATGGGGACTGTATTCGGACGCATGGGGGCCTGCTCGCGCTTGTCCGCGTTACGCGGGCTATGTTATGGTGAAACCCGGCACGTTGCAAGCGGAGCCACGGAGGACAATCTGACAATGGGTGTCGTTCGATTCTCGGGACTGTTGATGGTCGCACTGGCCGGGTATCTCCCGATGGAAGCCATGGGGCAGCAGGAGGGACCGCCGGCGGCCTCGGAGCCGAAGCTGGACGAGTTCCTCTTCCCCCTGCCGGGCGAGCTGGACAGCAACATCTCGCTGCTGGATAAGCGCGTGCGCCAAGGAGCCGGGCCGGATCTCCAGGCCCTGTACGGCATCCAGCTGCTGAAGAAGGGGCACCACGCGCTGGCGAGACGGCACTGCGAGGAGGCGCTGGCCCGCGGGGAGCTGTTCGAGCCCCGCTACTGCATGTCGATGATCGCATTTGCCGAGGGGAGGCTTGCGGAAGCGGCGGAGCACGCGCATGCTGCGATCCGTTTGCGGCCGGGCAGCGTGGCCCCCTATCTCGTGCTCGCGCACGTGCGACGCACGGTGAACGATCGGGACGGAGTGGTCGCTGCGGTCGAGATGGGACTTTCGGCCATACCGGGAAGGGCTGACTTCTGGGAGTGGGAGCTTGCCCGGATGCTGGAGCAGATGGGGGACGTGGAGGGCAGCCTCCAGTGCATGGGGACGCTGGCCCGGATCACGCCGTCCGACCCGCGTGTATTTGCCCAGGCGGGGGACTGGCTGCGACGGCTGAAGCGGCTCGCGGAGGCAGCTCAGATGTACCGGTTCGCGCTCGGCAAGGCCTCCTGGTACAGACCGGCAGCGGTCGGCCTGCTCGAGACGCTCGAGCAGGACGAGGAACCCCTGGAGGTGATCCGGAGCGGGGAGACGTTCCTGGCCAACCCGCAGCTCGCGGCTCTCCACGACCAGGTGCGGGGATTCCGGGAGCGGGCCCAGGCCCGTCTGCTCGAAGCGGAGCTTTCGAGGATTGAGTCGCTCAACTCGGTGAGCCTGGCGGATCTGCACACTCTCGACGACATGGATCCGTCGCTCGCCAGCTCGCTGCTGCTCGAGGCCGCGCGGCTGTGCATGACCTACGGCCGGCCGGACCGGGCCGTCCAGTACCTGCAGAAGGCGGACGCCATGCTGCCGCTGGACGGAGAGGTCCTGCTGGTGCTCGGGCAGGCGCTGGCCGCGCTCGACCGGCTCGACGAGGCAGCGGAGCGGCTGGAGGAGAGCCTGGACGCGGCCCCGGTCCTGGAGGCCTATCTCGCCGTGGCGGACGTCCAGCGGCGGCTGGGACGCGCGGAGGAGTGCCTGGAGTACGCCGCCCGTGCGCTCGAATCGAAGCCCGACTCGATGGACGCACTTCTCAGCTCCGCGCTCTGCAACCGTGCGCTGCGAAGGTCGTCCGCAGAGCTGGGGCATCTCGAAAAGGCCTTTTCCGTCAACCCTGAGCACACCCAGGTGCTGGAGGAGCTGGTGCGGTTTCACCTCCACCGCCGGGACGGGCGGAAGGAGGCCGCCCGCTATCTCCAGCAGCTCGTGAACCTCACTCCGTATGACTATCGCCTGTGCATGAAGCTCGGCAAGCTCTACGAGGATGGCCGCGACGAAGCCGATGCGCTGGCGACGCACACCAAGTGCCTCGCCGCAATCCCCCCCGAGGATGCGGCACGTCGCGGCGAGGTCTACGCCCGCGTCGGAAAGCTCGTGCCCCGCGTCCGCCCCCAGGAGCTGGCGATCAGCGCTCTGGGCCAGTGCTGCACCTTGCAGGTGGCGGGTGCGTGCGAGGACCTGGCCGCGTGGCGCAAGACATCGAAGCGAAGGGAACGGCTGGTGGAGACCGACTACCGATCCCCGATCCGCCCGGGCAAGAAGGGCTTCGTAGGTGAGCTGGAACGGCTGGGGCCGGATGGCATGTCCTTCCTGGTGCTCGGGCTGGAAGCGCCGGGGTTCGAGGCGTTGTCACGCGAGGAGCGGCTCTTCCTCTACTACGCGAGCCGGGCCGCCATTGCCGGGGACGACCTGCTGTACTTGCAGAACCACCGGCACGCCCTGATCCTGAAGCAGCTCATGGAGACCCTGTTCCGCTATCGGACTCACCTCCAGAAAGAGACGACCGCTGCGATCCACGACTATCTCAGGCTGGTCTGGATCAACCATGGGAACTACGACCACCGGTCGGGGGTGAAGTTCGTCCCGAGCCGCCTGACGCGGGACATGCTGCGCAGTGCGATGCGGGCGCTGGAGGAGCGGGGAGAGGAATTCGACTTCGTCCCCGGGGCCGGCATCGACGAGAAGCTGGCGTTCCTCGATCGCTGCCTGTTCGACGGTGAGTTCGAGAAGCACCTCACCGTCACGGAGGCCGGCAAGGACACGGTGCTGGAGAGCGCGGTGAACCACTATGATCCCGGGATCACGGACGCGATGATCGCAGCGCTCGATCCTGCGCTGCGCAACGCGCTCAACGTCCGTTTCGCGTTGCGGGGGGGCAAGGTGGTGCCGCAGCGGTGGCGGGTGGGCGAGCTGGGGTCGGACTACCTCGAGAACGTGGCGTACTTCCTGGAGCAGGCGCTTGCCTACGCGGGCTCGACGGAGCAGCGGGAGAGTCTCGCTCAGATCGTGGAGTTCTATCGCTCCGGAGACGAGGAGGCATTCCGGCGTCACTGCGTGTCGTGGCTCAAGACCCGGGGACGGACCGACTATGTCAACGGCTTCGTGGAACAGTTGAAAGATCCACGCGGAGTCATCGGAAATTACGAAGGAATGGCAGCGTTCGTGTCCGATGCCGAGCTGGTCGATCGCCTGGCGGATCAGGCGGAAGCCTTCGAGCGGGCGATGCCTTGGCCCGATGCCTACAAGAGGGGGCAGGTGGCCCGGCCGGTATCGAACGTGGCCACGCTGCTGACCGGCACGGGGGACATGGGGCCGGTCCCGTGGGCGGGATACAACCTGCCGAACTACGACGACATCCGGACGTCGGTCGGAAGCAAGAACGTGGTGTTCGTCAACCTCCTGGCGAGCCGTTCGGAGAAGGACTTCCAGGCCACGCTGAAGGAGTTCTACCTGCCCGAGTACCAGGCGCTGGTGCGCGGGAAGGTGGACCTGGTGTCCCGCTGGATGGTGTACCTCCACGAGATCCTCGGGCACGGCTCGGGGCGTTCCGATGCGTCGCTGAAGGACGACCCGAGGAACATCATCGGCCAGTCGTTCTCCGCGCTGGAGGAGGCGCGTGCGGACCTCGTGGCGCTCTATCACATGGGCTCGCCTCAGCTCGTCGAGATCGGAGTGTTCCCCGCGGATCAGGCGCAGGACGTGCTGCTGGCGACGTACGTGAACTACTTTCAGGGCTTCCTGGCGCTGTATCGCCGCTTCGACGGAGAGGTCATCCGGGAGCCTCACTGGAAAGGGCGGCAGCTCATCCTCTCCTGGCTTCTGTCGGGTGGCGAGGAGGGAGGCCAGGACTTCGGCCTGGTGCTGGAACAGAAGGAGGGGAAGTATTTCGTGCGTGTGACCGATGCGGCGAAGGTCCGGGCCGGAGTGGCCCATCTGCTGGAGCGGGTGCAGAGGGTGAAGTCGACGGGTGACCGGGACGGAGCGGAGAAGCTCATCGAGCGATTCGGGGCCCGGTTCGATCCGAAGGTCCGGGATGAGATCTTGGCCCGGTCGAAGGCGCTGAAGCTGCCGCATCAGACTTCGTTCGTGTTCCCGCACGTGGTCCCCGTGCGCGACCGCAAGGGGGAGGTCACGGATGCGCGGCTGGAGAACGACGAGGACCTGACGTCTCAGCATCTTCGGTGGTCGCGGCTCCAGCAGGGGCGGGAACTGGACTGAGGGCCCGCCGGCGCAGCCGAGGGGATCCTCATGAGCCTGCGCCACTGGATTGCCAGAGCGGGCCTGTTCTCCTGCTCCCGTCGAAACGAATGCCGTCGATGTAGCAGTAGAACTCGAGCTGGCTGGGCAATCGGGGGTGTGCTCTGCGCTCTTGGCTCATGGAGCGGACTTCCTCTCAATCGGGGGAAACGGACCCCGCCGGGGCAGCTACTGCTGCCGCTTCCCCCAGAACTCAGCGTCGAACAGCGCAAGCACGGAACCCAGCTTGAGCTTGACGTCCCAGCGGCAGCGCGCTTCCTCGGGGCTCTCCTTGCCCCACCCGTCTATGACCTGGTTGTTGTCCACGTCAAAGAGCGTGCACGGTTCCCCTTCCTTGGTCGCAAGGGTGAACGTGTCCCCTGAGTTCGCGTCCAGGCCCAGCAGGAAGTTGCGGAGGTAGTCCGCCGCAAGGGGAATGAGCATGTCGCAGCCGGAGTCGATGAGGTTCTTCACCCAGTCGCCGGCCTGGGCCGCCACCTGCTCGGCAAACACGGTGCAGCAGTCGTTGTACACGAGGCAGTCCTTGCCTCCGACCAACGAGCCGAAGAACTTCTCGTAGCTGTCGACGACCGGCAACCCGTCGCTGCCGTCCCCCGCAAGCATGGGGAGCACGAACTTCTCGATGATGAAGTTGAGGAAGGCCCCGTACTTGAAATTGAGCGAGTGCGGATAGATGACGAGCTTGTCGAACTTGCCCAGCACGTACCCTTCCACCTGGGCCTCGAAGTCCGCGATCACGACGTCCTGGCCGATGGAGTTGAAGGAGAAGCTCTTCTTGCCGCAATCGGGATCCATGGGATTGCAGTCCTCGCCCAGCGTCCACTGGATGGAGACCGTGTGCCACTCCTCCTCGGTCTTGTCCTTCGAGAAGAAGCCGGCCGAATCGGGCTCGTCCTTGAGGGTGATGTAGGAGTGGATCTCGAGGTCTCTGAGGATGTTCCCGACGTCCTTGCCAGTGAAGATGATGTCGCCGCCGATGTTGTCCTTCAAGAGCGAGTAGAGGATGGCGTCGACGACGGTCTGCACGATGGAACCCAGCGAGCTGAGCTTCTTGATGTCCGGATCGTCGGGATCCTGGAAGAAGTTCTTGCAGAGATCCTCGAGAACGGAGGCCTCGTCCTTGAGGATGCACGTCAGCTCCATCAGGCCTGCGGTGGGGCTGTTGAAGAAGTCGATGACGATGTTGACGACCTGCTCGATGTTGTCGGGCAGGGCGCTGATCATATCGAAGTGGTTGACGATCTCGTACTTGCCCTTGTAACGCGGAGGCACGTCGTGCAGGACGATCGTGACGACCTTGGCCTTGCCGTACTCCACCAGCCCGTCCACGTCGTTGCATCCGTAGGCCAGGACCGGTCCGTTGATCTTGTAGCCCGTGGCGACGATGGTGAACATGAGCGGGTGGTCGGGAGTGAGGTCTGCAAACCCCTGGAACTTGGCCACCTGGGTGAGGTCGTTGAATTCCTGGGAGGCCTTGTCCGCTACCGGGAGCGGCTTGGTGGGATCGAGGTCGCCGCACCCCGGCACGTTGTGGACATCCTGGAGGAAGAGGTAGGCCTTCACGACATCGAAGACGGCCGCGCCCTCGTGCTTGAACTTGACGGTGAGCGGGGCTGCCTGCTTCGGCACGATGACGATGTCGAGGTAGAGGGGCGGAATCTTGAACTTCGGGTTGATCGCGGTCGCCTTGATGGCGAACTGGCCCATGATGTCATAGGTCGTGACCTTGACGGAAGCGATGCCGTCGTTGTTCGTCCCGGAGGACTTGGTGTCGATGGACGCGATGGGGTTGCCCGTGTCGGGGTCGTTGGCGTTGAGGAGGTCCCACTGGATCTCCTGGGACGGGACCGGCATGAGCTCTTCGAGGTAGACGACCTTGAAGGTGCGCTCCTGGGTGTAGCTCATCTCGAAGTAGCAGTGGTCGATCTTCTGGTCGTTGAGCGGCGGGTCCTTGAATCCCTGGCACTGCTTGTTGTCGTCTCCGTAGGGTTCGAAGTACTCGAGGAGGCCGAGGGTCGGGTAGATGATCTCGGGCCCGGTCGTGTCCGGCTTGGTGACATCCGGGTTGATCTGAATGTCCGGGACATGGGTGTCTGAAAACGGCGAGGAGTCGTTGCCGACATCGTATTCCACGCTGAAACCCGAGTCGCACCCCACCAGGAGCAGCAGCGCCAGCCAGACGTGAGTTGTTCTCATCGGCTCCCCCTCACCCATGTTCCGTGGTAGTCTACCATCATGGGAAGTGGGTAACAAGCATGGAGGAGAGGATGAAGCGACTGTTCCTGGCCGTGGAGCTGCCCGATGACATCCGGGACGGGCTGGCACGAACATTCGAGCCGATACGCCGGCGGGTGGAAGGGGTGAAGTGGGTGGAGCGTGGAAACCTCCACGTGACGCTGAAGTTCCTGGGCGACACGCCGGAGGAGCAGATTCCCGTCATCGGCGCCCGGTTGACCGACGCAGCCGGCGAAGTCCCTGAGCTCTCCCTGGCGGTCGGTGCGCTGGGAGCCTTCCCCTCGCTGCGCAGGCCGCGCATCCTCTGGGCCTCCGTGGCCGGAGACATCGAGCCGCTGGGGCGACTGGCCGGGCGCATCGAGCGGGATCTGGCACCGCTGGGCTTCGTCCCGGAGGACCGGCCGTTCTCACCGCACGTGACGGTGGGGAGGATCCGGGGCGGACAGCGAGTGCCCCCGCTGGAGGATCTGGCAGCGAAGTGCAGCACCGGACTCCCGCTGCCGTTCTCCGCTTCGCACGTCACGCTGTTCTGGAGCCAGCTTGCCCGCTCCGGGCCGACCTACACCGTGCTGGAAAGGTATCCGTTTGCCAAGAGGACTGCCTGACCCTCCCTACGCCTGTTCCTCCGCACCGGCCTCGGCCTGGCGCTCCTGGAGAATGCGGATGGTCTGCTCGCTGACGTAGACGAAGCGGTTGCAGTTGGGGCAGGCTTCGATGCTCTCCATTCGGAGCAGCACGTTGTAGACCTGGGGGCGGAGCTGGAGGTGACAGCCGCCGCAGCTCCCGTCCACGGCCTCGACGATCGCCACGCCGTCGCGGCGGGCCTTGACCTGCTCATAGCGACGCAGAATCTGCGGCGGGATGACGGGGAGGAGGTGGGAGCGGCGCTTGGAGATCTCGCCGATGAGCTCCTCGAGCTGGTGGACCTGATCCCACGTTGCTCCGCCTTCCTTCTCCGTTTCGCTGCGGAGCGCCTCGATCTTCTCCTGGTCGCGCTGGATGGCATCGCGGAAGTCATTGATGGTGTCGCGGACCTTCTCGACTTCTTCTTCCTTGGATTGCTTGTGCCTGCGGAGGTTCTCGAGCTCCTTCTGGCGGACGAGGTAGTCCTTGGTCTTGGTGACGGCGTTGAGGCTTGCCTTGATCTTCGACATACGGTCGTTGTACTCCCGGAGGGCCTCCTGCTGCTGGTCGTACCACCGCTCGACGTCCTTGAGCTTGGTCTGCTTGTCCGAGACGGACTGCTCCATCTTGCCGACGAGGTCGCGCATCTCGTTGAGCGTGTTGGCAAGCTGCTCCTTCTGCTGGACGTAGCGGTAGATCTCGTTGTCGATTTCCTGCAACTGGACCAGGGCGTTGATGATTTCCTTCACGCTGCACCTCCTGCCAGGCTGCCGGGCCGGGAGGGGTTAAACACAAAAGGCGCCTCGCAATGGGGCGCCTTCTGCATTTTCTGGATGGTTCCGTGTGCCTGGACTCGGTTCACGGTTCGCAATGCCACCATCCTCCCGGGTGTCAAGGTGGGCCCACCAGGGTTCGAACCTGGGACCGACCGGTTATGAGCCGGTAGCTCTACCACCTGAGCTATAGGCCCATCAGGGCATAGAAGTTTACGGAGCTGCGTCGGAAATGCAAGAGAAATCTGCGGCGCAGTCCCGTGCGCCGTTTGTCAGTGCGTTCTCATCGGCATGGCGAGCCGACGGCAGCCGTTCGGTCAAGGTCGGAAGATTTTGCTTGACACCGCCGGGCTCATCCGTACGATGAGGCGCCTGATTTTGGGGGCGTGGAGGGTCTCATGTACGCAGTATTCAAGCTTGGCGGGAACCAGCATCGAGCCACGGTGGGCGACGTGCTGAAGGTGCAGAAGGTCACCGGAGAGGTGGGCCAGTCCCTCGAGATTTCGGAAGTCCTCCTGGTCAAGAAGGACGAGGCCGCCGTCGTCGGCACCCCGTTCGTGGCCGGTGCCAAGGTCGTTGCCGAGATCCTGGCGCAGGGGCGCGAGAAGACGATGATCATCCAGAAGTTCAAGCGCCGTGTGAAGTACCGGCGCAGAAACGGCCACCGGCAGCCGTACACCCGCATCCGCATCACCGGCGTGATGGTCCCCTAGGGAAAGGAGTTCGTCATGGCGCACAAGAAAGGACAGGGCAGCTCCCGCAACGGACGCGACAGCGGCGGACAGCGCCGAGGCGTGAAGCGGTATAGCGGCGAAGCGGTGCTCGCAGGCAACATCCTGGTGCGGCAGTGCGGCACCAAGGTCCACCCGGGGCGCAATGTGGGCATGGGACGTGACTACACCTTGTTCGCCAAGGTGGATGGCACGGTGGAGTACAAGCGTTCGGGCGTGGGCAAGGTCACGGTCAGCATCGTCCCCGCCGCCTGAACCCGCTGCCTCCTTCGTCATCCCCTACCCCAGCATTTCGAAACGGAAGAACGAAAGCCATGTTCGTCGACGAGGCCACGGTCACGGTCGTGAGCGGGAAAGGTGGTAACGGCGCGTTGTCCTTCCGCCGGGAGGCCCGCGTCCCCATGGGCGGACCCGACGGCGGCGACGGCGGCCGCGGCGGCGATGCCTGGATCGTTGCCAGCTCCCAGAAGAACACGCTGGTCGACTTCCGGACCAGGCAACGGATCAAGGCCCAGAACGGCCGCCCGGGCCAGGGTTCGAACATGTCGGGGCGGTCCGGCCGTGACGTCGAGGTAGCGGTTCCGATGGGCACGCTGGTCTACCACGCAGACACCGGAGAGCTCCTCGCCGACCTTGACCAGCCCGGTGCCCGCCTGCTGGTGGCCAAGGGGGGCAAGGGAGGACGCGGCAACGCGTCCTTTGCCACTTCGACCGACCGTGCCCCCAGGCGCACCGAGCCCGGCGGCGAAGCCGTGGAGGTGACGCTGCGCCTCGAGCTCAAACTGCTGGCGGATGTCGGGCTCATCGGCCTCCCAAACGCCGGCAAGAGCACCCTCATCTCCGTGATCTCGGCAGCCCGCCCGGAAATCGCAGACTACCCGTTCACTACGCTGGTGCCCAACCTCGGCGTGGTCGAACGGTTCGTCGGTAGGCCGTTCGTCGTGGCCGATGTGCCCGGGCTCATTCCCGGCGCACACAAAGGCAAGGGGCTGGGCATCCGCTTCCTCAAGCACGTGCAGAGGACGACGCTGCTGCTTCACGTCCTGGACGTCGGCCGTCCCGACCCGTTGGAGGACTGGCGTTCGATCCGCAAAGAGCTTGCGCTTTTCGACCCCGCGCTGGCCCGCCGCACCGAGGTGGTTGCGCTCAACAAGTGCGACCTGCTCGAAGGGGGAGCGGAAAACCCCGTCGTCGCCCGCCTGGTCGACGAGCTGCGCAGACTCGAGACGCCGTGCATCGCCATCTCCTGTGCCACCCGGCAGGGGATCGACAGGCTCCTCAAGGGACTCGCCAGGATACTCTCCCGCCGGGTAGAACCCGGCCCCGACACGCCGCAGGCGCACCGCCCCCACGGATCGGCCAAGACCTGACGGCCGGTGGGCTTCGCCCCGCTCCACCGGGTAGGACCCGGTGCCGACACGCCGCAGGCGCACCGCCCCCACGGATCGGCCAAGACCTGACGGCCGGTGGGCTTCGCCCCGATCCGCCGGGTAGCAAGGAGCCGTTCGTCCTATTGGGGCGGCGGCGTCCCATTCGTCCTATTCGTCCTATTCGTCCTATACGTCCTATTGCCGTTCTGCCCCGCCGCCCCGCCCCGCCGCCCGCCCCGCCGGGCCGGAGCGGCAGCAAATCCCTCTGGCGTTTGGCGGCCGGCATGGTACATTCTACCGGAACGAGGGGACGGATCATGGACCTGACCGAGCGGATGCGCCGGCTGCTGCGAAAAGCGATGGAAGAGTCGGACGTTCGGGGCTTCTTCGACCAGGCTGTGGATGTCGCGGTGGAGTTGGCCGGGGCCGAGCGCGGCCTGCTGGTCCGCAAGGAGGGCGAACGGCTGATCGTGGTGTCGGCCCGCAATGTGGATCGGGAGTCGCTGCGCGGGCGGGAGGCCAGGCTGTCCCTGTCCATCGCCGGGGCCACCATGGACGAGGCGACGACCCATCTCATCGAGGATGCGGCCCGTCAGGGGGCCTTCTCCACCGCGGAATCGGTCTATGAGCTGGGGTTGCGCTCGGTGCTGAGCGTCCCCGTGATGCTCGAGGGAACTGCTGTGGCTGCCCTCTACGTCGACTCCCGCTTCATTGCGGGGGCTTTCGGCGAGGAGGATGCACGGTCGCTGGAGACGGTTGCCGACTTCCTCTCCCTCTGCCTATGGAAACACGGCATGCTGGAGGTACAGCGCCGACAGCGGGCCGAGGCAGCCGATCTGAGGGAGGAGATCGAGGCGCTCAAGGCGCAGCTCGACGAGCTGCTGGCCGTGACCCGGTCTGCGGATCGGGCATCGGCCGCGCCGTCTCGCGTCGTGGGGGCCGGACGGTTCCCGCTGCTCACGGGAGACAGTGCGGCCATGCTGCGCATGCAGGCCGTCATGGAGCGGGTGCTGGACAACGACGTCACCGTTCTGATCATCGGCGAGAGCGGGACGGGGAAGGAGCTGGTCGCACGCTCGATCTTCGAGCACGGACGGCGCCGGGGGGGGCCGTTCGTTGCCATCAACTGCAGCTCGATACCGGCCAGTCTGATCGAGAGCGAGCTGTTCGGTCATCTCAAGGGGTCGTTTACCGGAGCCACACGGGACAAGAAGGGGCTCTTCGAGGTCGCTGGCGGCGGTACCCTCCTTCTCGACGAGGTCGGAGAGATGCCGCTGGAGATGCAGGCGAAGCTGCTGCGTGCGCTGCAGCACGGCGAGATCCAGGCGGTGGGGGACGTGACCACGCGCAGGGTGGACGTGCGGGTGATCGCGGCCACGAACCGCAACCTGGAGGAGCTGGTCGCAGCGGGCAAGTTCCGCGAGGATCTCTACTACCGCCTGAACATCGTCACGATCGAAGTTCCGCCGCTGCACAAGCGCAAGGAGGACATCTCGGTGCTGGTCCAGCACTTCCTCGAGGAGAATCGGCGCCAGGGGCTGACGACGGTCAAGGGGATCTCCCCGCAGGCGATGCTCGTCCTGAGGCGCTACTCGTGGCCGGGGAACGTCCGTGAGCTCGAGACGGTCCTGAAGAGCGCTTGCCTGTTCGCCGAGGGCGAGTTGCTCGAGGCGTCCGACTTCGAGGCGCTTGCCCGTGCCGAGAGCGTGAACCCGGGGGAAAGGGGAGGACGCTCGAGGAGATCGAGCGCGACGTGATCCTCGCCACCCTGAAATCCAACCGCGGCAACAAGAAGAAGACCGCTGCGGACCTGGGGATCGACCGGCGAACGCTCTACAACAAGCTCAAGCGATGGGGGATGATGTAGCGCCTCGTCGCACCCTACTTGCCGAGAACCTGGGCTGACCGGCCGACGAGGTTCTTCCTCAGCTCCGGACAGACCGGCTTGCTTCCGAACCAGCTCCCCCACATACCGGCCACGAGACGTCTGCTCGACTTCGCGAAGATCTTCTTCTTCCCGTGGAAGACGACCACTTCGGGGCCTGACGTCCGGAAGGTGAAGACGTCCCCCTTTCGGACATCGACGACGCCGGCGAGGAACTCGTCGATGCTCTCCTTCTCACCGGCGTAGTCGTCCTCGGTCATGTTGCCGGAGAGCGATTCCCGGAATGCCTCGCGCACCTTGTCCGCGGGGACATCCCGAACGAAATGCATCAGCATGATGCGAGGGACTCCGCTCGTCCACACGGCCCGTGTGACCCTCGCTGCCGAGCCGTCACCCCCGACCTCCTTGGCAAGGGCCGCACCGTCCACGTAGAGGGCCCCGGCGTAGACGTTGAAGACCATCTTCTTGCGGACCCCGACGCCGAGCAGGGCCATGTGGTCCTGTCCCGTGCAGGCGAACTCGATTCCGGTGGCAGGTTCCTTGACCTTCTCGTCCTGGGCCGCAGCCGGGAGCGGGACGGACGCCACCAGGAGCGCAACGACGATCAGGCAAGCTCGATTCCCCATGATTCCCCCGATTTGATCTGAAAGACGACTTCGTCGGCCTGCCCTGAGTCCGGGGCAGGCGTTCCCTTGAAAACGCGCCACCGGGCCATCTCGCCGCTGCGCGTCGATACCAGCCTGACAAGACGCTCCGGTGCGGAGCCGTGCCAGACCCCGTGGATGCGCGGTCCGGTGCGAAGGACGGACAGCAGAGGCGAACGGAGCGAAACCTCGTCGAGCAGGTCGATGCAGAGGCGAAACCCTCCCTCGACCCCGGCGACCCCGGACAGCAGGCACCTGGCCAGGTGGACTGCCGCACAGCCGCGACCGTCCGCGGCTCGGAGCGCATCGGCCCAGACCTGCCCGGCCGCGACAGCCGGGCGTGTCTGCACGGCAGGAAGCGGATCGAGGAATGTGCCTGGCTGAAACACGGCCGCCCAGTCGCCGGGGCGATCGCGCAGACGAGCATCGGGCTGGAGGGACTCGAACAGCCGGAGCGCCAGGGCGGGTTCGCTGCGGGCCAGAGCGGCCACGAGCAGTGCGTTCTCGACCAGGTCCACCCGACCGCACGGTGCGGACGGGTCGGGGTCCACGAGGCAGGGCAACGGCCCCCCCTTCCCCCCGGCCACCATGCGCCGTGCGGCTTCGAGCGCGCCGGCCCTCAGGCTCAGCGGGCACCGGTCGGCCAGGAGGAGCCAGGCGAGCTGGAGCGGCCGCAGGTCTCCGGTCCCGATGGCGGTATCGCCCAGGAGCCAGCAGGGAAGATGACCCTCCACTCCGCCAAGCGCATCGAGGCTGTTTGCGACGAGCGTGGACAGCTTGCCGAGCTCCTCGGCGGCTCCCGGAGCGAATGCGGAGAACTGCCTCGCCGCAACCGAGCAGGCAGCCATGAGCATGGCCGAGCCCGCGATGGTCTCGACGTTTCCGGCCTCGCGGGCCGCACCACGGGGGCCGTGCGGGACGTCGCTCGTGTCGGCATGCGCCGTGACGAGCAGACCGTGCGGTCCCCTCAGCTCCTTCAGTGCCAGCAGCGCGGCCACCCCCTCGAGGAAGGTCCTCAGCTCGGGAGGGGGATTCCGGCCGCTGCTCCAGCCCAGGAGGGCATCCGATTCGGCCAGTGCCCAGAGGATCCAGGGGAGATCCTCTCCGACCAGGCCGCTGCGCCCCTCGAGGCCATGGAAAGTCTCGATGACCTCGATTGCGGAGGAGACCAGCCCGCCCAGCATCGGGACGCAGA
>VGRX01000106.1 GCA_016875215.1 Deltaproteobacteria bacterium | reverse complement strand
AAAACATCGTGGAACCAGGCTCCGAGCGCATTCGAGCTGTAGGGGCTGTAGTCGTAGTTGCACACGCTCGTAACGAGGTCACCGACCGGGATGTTCTTGACCGATGCCGTGAGCCCCACGTTGTAGTTGGACTTGGTGCGGAGCGTGGCGGCAGCGTTGGCTGCGGCCAGGAACTTGGTGGTGCTCCACGGCTGCATGGCGATGTCGTGTTTTCCGTTTGAGATGTACCGGAAGTAGGGGATGCCTCCGACGCGCTTGACCAGGATGACCGCGATCTCCATGCCGGCGGGCGTCAGCCCGTTCAATGCCTGCGTGTCGAACACGACCGGGGCGTCGGCCGGCTCGTACTCCACGACGGTGCCGTCCTTCAGCGTCATGAAGGGGGAGTCGTCCGACACCGGGCATTGCCGGTCGCGGTCCTGGTCCGTAGGCCAGACCTTCTCGTCGCACAGGTTGTCAAGGAACTGGAAGTAGTAGGGATCGTCGAGCGCAGCCTGGCACGGGGCCGGGAGCTCCTCGCCCGGATCGGGGATCGGGTAGGAGTCCACCGCGCCCGTGTCCTTGTCCGCGTCCTGCTGGGGAACGTCCTCGGGGGGCTGCAGAACGTCCGCCGGGACATCTGCGGGAAGGTCGGCCAGGACATCGGTCTGCGCATCCACGACCGCGTCCGGTCCGGTCACCACGTCGATCGGGCCGGGAAGGTCCGACCAGGCATCGACGTCGGCGAGTTCACTCGACTTGTCCGGCAGATTCGTCGCTTCCCCGCCCAGGTCGGCGGTCGCCACGTCCTGCTGTGACGCGACATCGGCGAGGGCATCTCCCCCACCCTGGTCGGAAGCGCCGGTCCCATCCGCGGACAGGTCGTCTCCGCCAGCGATGTCTTTTCCCAGGCCCGTGTTCCCCTCACCGCCGCTGCATCCCAGCAGCGCCAGAGCACCGAGTCCGACAATCCATGTGCGCATGCGTACCTCCAGAATCCACACCTTCTCGGCAGTTCCCGGGCACAGGCCGTCGCTCTCCTGGTCACTGCCGGTGCGACGCGGGCCCCTCCCGCGTGGTCGGGGCTGGGTCTTCGCTGCCCGTTCCCCCTGCATCGGCCTCCTACTCGGCCATCTCCAGTCTCAGCCACTGGAATGACTCGGCCAGCGGCAGGTGCACGTAGATGCCGAACTCCCTCAGGTGCGCTCCGGTCCTGGTACCGCCGAGGTACTGGTCCTCCCAGGCGTTCTTGCCGGTGAACACGTCCACCAGACGGTAGTCAGCGTCGTTCTGGATGCAGATCCTGCCCGCAAGGTCCGGGGTGATGGCATACGTGGCTTCGATGTCGTCGACCCAGAGGCGGAAGAAGGTGAAGAGCGTGTTGGAGCAGTCGGGCATGTAGCGGACCAGTGCGAAGAGCTGCTCCTTGAGCGTGCCCTTGTCGGTCCTGGGGAAGTAGCGGAGCCCCTTGCGCAGGGCCACGTTCTTCGGGTCCAGCCGGGCCTGGTGGATCTTGCGGTAGAGGGAGGTCAGCTCGTCCCCCTTGGGGTTCCAGTTGGCCTCGGCCGGAAAGCGCCCCCGCAGATAGTCGGAGCGGCGGAACCCCAGGTCCCACGGTTCGCCCCACTCCTGCCCGGTCATCATCATCAGGGTCCCCCGGGACGCGGCGGCGAGTGCGTAGAACGTGACCCCCTTCCAGATGTCGAAGCCCGTGCTCGGCTTGAGCAGCCGTCCCTCGTCGTGGTTCTCCAGGTGCAGGAGGATGTAGCTCAGGTCGCCCAGGTACGCCTGCCGGTCTTCGAACAGCTTGGCCTCGATGTAGCTCGTGCCCCGCTCGCCATGGGTGATGTCGTGGTGATACCCCTCGGTCATCACGTCGAAGACCCGGTTCAGCTCGAGGATGTTGTGGAAGCTTTCCGAGAGGAAGATCGGCTCGGGCATCCCTCGCTTCTTCTGGTAGAACTCGGCCTTGCGGAAGATGTAGCGCCACTCGTTCTCGGTCAGGCCGTTCGAGTGGTCGAGCCGGAAGGCATCCACGCCGATCGACAGGTAGTAGTTGATGACCCGGAACGCCAACTCCCGGGTGCGGGCGAACTCCCAGTGATGGAGAGCATCGGCCTCGTTGTTGAACAGGAACTTGACGTCGTTCCAGTTGTTCGTGAAGTTGTCGCCGACCGCCTTCGACGGGGTCTTGGCATTGGCGCCGAGGTAGAAGCCCGGGGCCTGGTTCTCGAGCGTGGCCGGGCGGAGGCAGTCCATCTGCTCCCGCTCCCAGTCGAACGCCTCCCGCCACATCAGGTAGCGTCGCACGGCCTCGGTGCCTTTCGGTGCCGTCCCGCAAAGGTCAGCGATGACGTCGCCGGCATCCGACGGCAGCTCGGAAGGCTCGTCCAGAATCTCGGGGTGGACGAGCGCCGGCTCGAACGTGCCGTCGAAGTCCCACAGGTCGTCGCCGTCGACAAGCCTCTCCCGGACCGGCACGGCCCCGGCATAGTCGTAGAAGTGATACTCGTGGCCCAGGTGGTTGAAGGCCAGGTCGAGCATCACCTTCATGCCGCGGGCGTGGGCCGTGGCGACCAGATCCTCAAGCTCGGCATTCGCATAGCACGGGTCGTCGCTCCACTCGTCCCTGCCCTCGAGGACGCAGCGGTTCGCCAGGGTCCCGCGCACGTGGTAGTAGTCCCGCACGGCATAGGGCGACCCCAGGTCGTCGCACTCATGGGGCAGGTTGAACTCGAAGTTGTGAGGGAATACCGGCATGAGCCAGACGGAGTTGGCGCCGACGACCTCGTCGATGTACTGGAGCGTGATTCCGGCCGAACGGTGGGGGGCCTCGCTCTCGGCCATCAAATCGTCCAGGGTGCTCTTCTTGATCGCAGTGAGGTCATCGAGGATGGAGCAGCCCGATCCGTGGTAGGGGAAGTAGGGTCCCAGCACGTTCTGGCAGGCGGCCCCGCCGGTCTCAGGGATGCAGGCATTCGCGGAACGGACCTGGACCTCGTAGATCACCAGGTCTCCGGCAGCGGTGTTGAGCGGCTCGACCGGTCCTGCCTGGCCGCCCCACCAATCCCCCTTGCCTACCTGGGGAGTCTGCTTCGCGGCGTCCTCCCCGTTCCCGGTGCAGGAACCCAACACGAAGCAAGCGGCAACAAGCAAACACGCCCGTGGACCATGTCCGACCATCTTGCTCACCCCCCTCGAATCTACCGGGCGATATATTAGCACTCCGTGACGCGACGTGTCAAGTCCGATTTCGCCCACCGGCACGTCCGCTGCACAGCCTCGTCGAACGCGACGATCGGCTCGTACCCCAGCTCGGCCTTTGCCCGGTCGGACACGAAGCGGGTATCCCGGGTCATGAGGCGGGCAAGGTACTCTGTCACAGGGGGACGGGTCCGGGAGGCGCCCGACGTGCTGCCTCGAGCCATCCCCCAGATCCCCTCGCACAGCCGGGCCGCCAGGATGGCCGGTCCGGCGGGCAGGCGGAGAAGGCGCAGGCGGGCACCGGAACCTCGGGCGATGGCCTCGAAGTAATCCCGCCAGGAGACCCGGTTGCCATCCGTGATCACATAGGTCCGGCCTGCCGCGACCGGGGACTCCAGGGCGAGGGCGACCCCTCTTGCCAGGTTGCCCGCGTACACCGTGCAGGTCAGCCGGTCCGGGTTGCCGGAGACGGGCATGAGCCCCGATACGATCGTGCTCCGGAGCGGCAGGAAACCCCGCACGTCGCCTTCTCCGTAGGGAACCAGTCCGGGGCGGACGATCACGGTCTCGAGAGCCCCTCGGGTGTGCAGGGCGAGCAGCAGGTCTTCGCACTCGATCTTCGACCGGGCGTACGGGTTGCCGGCGGGGTTGCGGGGGGCATCCTCGTTGCCCTCGACGAAGTCGCCCCGGCCGTGCACGGCCAGCGAGCTCATGAACAGGAAGCGGCGTGTTCCGGCCCGGGACGCTGCGGTGGCCAACGCCCGGGTCCCCTCCACGTTGATGCGCCGGAACGGTTCCCAGGGGCCCCACTCCTGGACCAGCGCAGCCAGATGGACTACAGCGTCGCAGCCGGCAAGGGCCGAAGGGAGAGCGGCTGCGTCGGCCAGGTCGCCCGGCACCGGCTCCCCGAGGGAGGCCTCGCCGACCCGGCACGCCTCGCAACCGTCCGCTCCATGGCCCTTGCACGGCGTTCCGGGCTGGACCAGGCAGCGCACCGAGTGTCCGCGAGCCACGAGTTCCCGCACCATGTGTTTCCCCAGGAATCCGTTGGCCCCGGTCACGAGGACTCGCATGGCCTACCCTCCCACGAGCCTGGCCACGGCATCGGCCACCTCGCAGCCGACCATCGACCATCCGCCTTCGCACAAGGCTACGGCGGGACTTCGTAGACCATCGACCATCGCTCCTCCCAGGCGGATACACGAGAGATCCGTAGCCACTCCGGCCGCGAAATGGATGAGGAGGGGATAGAAGACCGAACCGGTGCGGACCGCGATGAGGCCGAGCACCGGGCCGGCGACCAGCGCTGCGAGGGTTTCGAGCTCCGGGCCGCCTGCATGCAGCAGCGTGGTGAGCGCGGTCTGGAGCAGCATGGCCGGGACGAGCCCGAGCTGCTTCCCGAGCCCGAGCTGGATCACCCCCCGGAACAGGCCTTCCCACGCAATGTAGTAGACCAGGTAGCAGGTGGCCCAGAGCAGGAACGAGCCGGTCGACTCGCGGGCAAAGGAGACGAGCGGATAGACCTCGCAGAGCCCGGCCTCGGGCTGCTGTCCGAACCAGAACAGCGGGAACACCAGCACGGCCGGGGGGACCGACACGGCAAGCCCCCACTTCCACTCCCCGACCCTCATGCCGAGGGACGCAAGGTCCAGCTTCGTCACGAACCGGGCCAGCAGCAGGGAGGGGAGAAGCAGCAGCAGGAGGGCCGCCCCGCACTGGAAGACCCCTCCCCACGCGGCCATTGCCTCCGTGGACTGGAACGAGCCGGGAAGGAGCGCACGGGCGAACGCTCCGAACTCCGCCTTTCGGCCGTGGTAGTAGTACACCGTGCTGAAGAAGATGGCGCCAAAGCCCACCAGGAAGGCCGGCACTGCAGGACCAGCGCCGCGAAGCCACGGGGGCGATGTGCTCTGTCGGTTCATGGGCTAGAAGTTGAAGTTCCCCGCCGTTCCTGCCAGTCCTGTCTGGCCGGGGTTCCCGATGGAGGGGCCGCCGGAGCCGCCCGGACCGCCCGCACCCGCAACGCACTGGTTGTCGGTCTTGTATGCGGCGACCTTGGCCCCCCCCTGGCCCGAGGCGTAGATGCAGTACGAGACGCCGCCGCAACCGCCGCCCCCGCCGCCGCCGTGACCGCCATGGCCGCCGTTGCCGCCGTTGCCGCCCGCACGGGCGCACCAGGCCGGACCGAACTCCGTTCCCCCGGCCCCTCCCGCGCCGCCGACGCCGCCGGTGCCGCCGTTGCCGCCGGTACCGCCGCTGCCGCCCTTGCCCCCTTCGATCCAGTTCGACTGGATGACCGGCACACTGGCCGGAGCCACCGAGTAGTACAGGAACAGCCCGAACGAACCGCCGCCGCCGGACCCGCCCGTGCCCGAAGTGCCCGCACAGGCCCCCGAGCCGCCGCCGCCACCCGTGCCGCCCACCTGGTCGGCGCAGAGGAAGAGAAGGGAATCCGACCCGCCGCCGGCCCCGCCGCCGCCGCCGCCGCCGCCGTGACCGCCACCCTGACCGTTGCCCCCTCCGGTCGGCCCCCACAGCCCCGCATTGACGCTTCCGGCCGCAGCCTGGCATCCCTGGCCGGCCGAGCCGTGTGTGCCGTCCTTTCCGTGGCCGCCCATCGCACCGTCCATGGGGTGCGTCTCGGTCGGCACGTTGCACAGCCCGCACTCGGAGGAGAACATGGCGTCCCAGCCGGCACCGCCGCCGGTCCCGGCCCCCGGACCGGACCCCGAGGTCCCCGCCTCGCCCGCCTTGGGAGAGGAGTTGTTGACCGGACAGTAGGAGCTGCCCCCCTTGCCGCCCGCCACGCCGACGCCGCCGCACGTCTGGCTGCCCCCGTTTCCGCCGTTGGAAATCGCCCCGCCCACGTTGCACAGGTAGCTCGCGTACAGGTAGGCCTTGAGCCCGTTGGAGCCGTCCAGCCCGTCCAGTCCGTCCAGCCCGTCCGCTCCCTTCTGCCCGCTACCACCGCCTCCCGCGTACACGTGACAGTTGCGGATCGAGAGCTCCCCTCCGGAATCCCGGACGTAGATGGCGTAGCTCCCCTTGCCGGCCTCGTCGTTGTCGTACCCGAACACCGTGAATCCGTCGAGCGTCGTCGTCTTCGAGCCGACATTGCCCACGGTCACGGCCCCCGGCTTCTCCTGCGTCGGCGCAAGCCCCATGATCACGGTCTCGTAGAGCAGGATGTGCCGCACTTCGAAGTCGGAGCTGTACCCGCCGTACAGGTTCACCCCGTGCTTGAGCGTCACCGACTCCACGTACACGCCGGTGGCCACGTAGACGTCCCGCTTGCCGGCAGCCTCGGCCTTCCCGATGGCGGCATTGATGGTCAGGATGGGCTCCTCGATGGTTCCCGGGTTCGTGTCCTTGCCGTTCTTGGCCACGAAGACGGCATTCCCGATTTCGCCGTCCACGCCGTCGCAATTCTGGTCTGTTCCGTCCGGGACATCCAGGTTGCCTGCAAACTGGCACTCGCACCCGTCGTTCGGGTTCTTGTTGACGTCACTGTACCCGTCGTTGCATTTCATTGCGCAGTCCGGGACCGCCTTGTTCTTGTCGCAGAACCCGGCGGCGTTCCCGAACTTCAGGGCCAGGCAGTTGTTCCCGCACTGACCGCAGTTGGAATCGGTGAAGTACTTGCCTTCCGCGTTGACGTACGGATCGTCCGCGACGCCGTTGCAGTCGTTGTCGATTGCATCGCACTCCTCCTTGGGGAGGGTGCAGTCGCTCCAGCCCGCCTGGGTGCAGAACTGGAAGCCGTAGCAGGTGATGCTGGGTTCGTCAGGGAGCGGCTGCGGCGGCCAGGTGGCCGAGCACGACTTGCTCAGGTCGAGGTTGTCCCCGGTGCAGGTGCACGACCCGGTCTGGGGGATGCACTGGAGGATCCCGTCCGTCTCCAGGCAGGTGTAGCCGTCGGGACAGTCCAGGTCGCCGGCGCACGGCTTGGCGCAGAACTTGCCGTCGGCAAGCGTGACGCACAGTGCCCCTTCGAAGAGGCAGTTCTCGTTCGTGGTGCACGGCTCGCAGAGGCTGGCGGTGTTGGGGATGCACTGGTAGTCGTTCAGCTTGTAGAACCCGGGGTCGCACGAGTCGATGATGCACTTGGGGACGGCCTTGGAAGCATCGCATTTGGCCTTGGCGTTGGGGAAGCCCACCGCACAGGAGACCGCGCACGAGCCGCAGTGGAAGTAGTCTCCGTACTTGCCCTCGCCGTTGACGAACCCTTCGTCCACGACGCCGTCGCAGTCGTTGTCCTGGTAGTCGCACTCCTCGGCCGCGGGGATCTGCGCCTGGCAGACGTAGCCGAGCGGACCGAGGCAGGACGCGGTCCCGCTGCATACGCCGTACTCGTTCTCCTCGCTGCACGGCTCGCTCTCGGGCACGTCCTCGTCGATCTTCCCGTCGCAGTCGTCGTCCACGCCGTTGCACTTCTCCGCGGCCGGAGCGGGGGCGCTGCAGGCGGACCATCCTGCGGCCGGGTCACACTCAGCGTACCCGTAGCAGATGCCGAACAGGTTGGTTTCCTGGCACGGCTTCAGGGCCCCCTCGTGGTCCGGCAGACAATCACAGCTTCCGCTGGCCGGGACGCACAGGTTCCTGGTCGTGCCGTCGACGTCCTTCTCCGTGCAGTCGAAGCCTTCGGGGCAGGGGTGCTCGGCATCGCAGTCCAGAGCGCAGTAGGAGGCATCGCCCAGGGGGATGCACCTGCCGCCCGCACACTGCTCGTGCTTCTTGCAGGGGAAGCAGAGCTTCTTGGCCACGGGGACGCAGAGGAAGACCATGTCCGATCCGAAGCCGGCAAGCCCCTTGCACCCCCAGCCGGCAGGGCACTCCTCGAAACATTCCTCGGTGCAGACGAAGCCGTACGTGCTCTCGACGCAGTAACCGCCCTGGCACTCTCCGTTCGTGATGCAGGGGCAGCCGAAGCCGTACGGAGCCTCGTCGCAACCCCGGGGGATGAAGTCCGGGACCGCCTCGGGCCATCGGATGTCCGCAAGCGTGTCGCCCCCCCGGCCGTCGCCGGACGTGGATTCGTCCGAGCCGTCGGCCAGAGCATCGGGGAGCTGGGGGCCCGTATCCTGCGGGCCGCAAGTTCCCGACGGCGAGCTGCACCCCAGGACCATGGCCGCCAGTGCCGCAATCAGCCCAGCCGCAGACAAGAACCGGTCGCGTATTCTCCTCATCCCTTCCCCCGCTGGTGAGTCAAGACCGCCCTGAGTGTAGTCGCGCCAACCCGCCAAGCAAGGAAAAACGGTGTCCGCCCGGCAGTCCGTCCGCCTGTGTCGAGCGGACGATCCGGCCCAGATCGGCCCTTGCATTCGACGCCCGGGTAGTCTACATTCGACCGGTTGACAGCGTGTGAGGCAGAGGAATGAACGCAATCAGCAGGAACACGGTGGTCGAGCTGCACGAGCTGTGCCTGGACATCTGTCCCTTCTCCATGGGCAACCGTGAGGCCGTCTGCCCGAAGTGCCCCCTGTTCCGATACTCGGTGGACAAGCAGTGGCGGTTCGCGTTCGGGGACGCGCTCAAGCTCATCAAGGAGTGGACCACGTTCTGCAGCAAGCAGCTCCCCCAGTAGGACCGTTCGGCCCAAATCCACCATCAACGGCGTCCGGAGGGCGATGACGCCTGCCTGCGTGGGGTCGGGCGAGGGCCAGTTGCCGCATAGGCCACCCCCGCTTTTTTGCTCCTTGCAGACCTCAGTGCTAGACTGGGCACTTGGCATGGATTGCCAGGGAGAGTATCCATGAGCTGGGTCAATCTGATCAACCTCCTGGGCGGCTTGGCACTGTTTCTATACGGGATGGTGCTGGCCCGGGATGGTCTGCAGCAGGGGGCCGGCAGCAAGCTGCGCAACATCCTCGGTTCGCTGACCAGGAACCGGTTCCTCGGGGTGGGGCTCGGCGCACTCGTGACGTTCCTCCTCCAGAGCTCCAGCGCGACCACGGTCATCCTCGTCGGGCTGACGTCCGCTGCCGTCATTCCGTTCGCCCGCACGGTCGCGGTGATCCTCGGGGCGGACATCGGCACGACGCTGACGGTCCAGCTCATCTCGTTCAAGGTCTCGCACTACTCCCTGCTGTTCGTGTTCGTGGGCTTCCTCGTCTCGCAGGTCTCGAAGCGCACCATCACCCGGTATTTCGCGGAAGCGCTGATGGGGTTCGGCTTCATCTTCTTCGGCATGCAGGTGATGGCCGATGCCACCGGCCCGATGCGCGACATGCCCTGGTTCAACACCTTCCTCGCCTCGCTGGCCAACAACCCCCTCGTGGGGATCCTCGTCTCGACCATCTTCACCGCCATCATCCAGAGCAGCGCGGCGACCATCGGCATCGCTCTCTCGTTCGCGACATCGGGTGTCCTCGACCTGGAACCTGCCATCGCAATCATCCTGGGGGCCAACATCGGCACATGTGCGACCGCGATCCTCGCCACGTTGGGCGGTGCCACCGTCGAAGGACGCCGGGTGGCAGCAGCCCACATCGGCATCAAGATCGCAGGCGTGATCCTCCTGGCGCCGTTCATCCACCCGTTCGCCGACATGACCCGTGTGATCTCGTCCGGGGACGTCGCACGCCAGATTGCCAATGCCCATACGTTGTTCAACATCCTGCTGGCCATCGTGTTCGTGCCGTTCACGGGCATCGTCTCCCGTGTGGTGGAGAAGCTGGTGGTGGACAAGCCGAGCCCCGAGCAGTTCCGGCCCCGTTTCCTCGATCCCACGGCGCTCGATTCCCCTCCGCTGGCCCTGGCCAACGCATCCCGCGAGGTCCAGCGCATGGCCAACATCGTCGAGCAGATGATCATCCAGGCCTTCGAGCCGTTCGAGAAGGACGACCTCGACCTGGTCGAGAAGACCACCGCCATGGATCAGAAGGTCGACCTGCTCGACAAGCAGACCAAGCTCTACCTTACCCACCTGTCCAAACGGCAGATGACCCCCGTGCAGGCGCGGGAGGAATACGAGCTGGTCGACTTCTCCTCCGAGCTGGAGGGAATCGCGGACATCGTGTGCAAGAACCTGATGTACCACGCGCAGAAGCGGATCCGAAAGGGGTACAGGTTCAGCCCCGAGGGATTGCAGGAGCTGAGGGACATGCACAGCCGCACGGTCGAGCATTTCCGGCTGGCCATCGCGGTGTTCACGTCCAAGGATCCGGCCCTGGCAACCCGCTGCATCGAGGAGAAGCGGGAGCTGCGCAAGCTGGCCCTGAACCTGCGTCACAGCCACATCGAACGGCTTCACAAGGGGGTATCGGGCGCCATCGAGACCACGTCGCTTCACATGGACGTGCTCTACTCGTTCTCGACAATCAACTCCGCCATCACCAACATGTCCTACCGGATACTGGAATGGCGCGACGCCAAGTAGGGGCCGGGGGCTTGCCCTGCCAAGCCCATGGAATTCCCCCGGGCAGGGGGGCCAGGCAGGCGAAGCAGGGTCGGGGGAGGTAGCGAGTGGATACGGTTCGAGACATCTTCCTGGTGCTCATCCCCATGCTGATGAGCCTGACCGTGCACGAGTACTGGCACGCGAGGTCGGCCCTGTGGCTCGGAGATGACACGGCCTACATGCAAGGCCGGCTCACGCTCAACCCGGTCGCGCACATCGACCTGTTCGGCACGATCCTGCTCCCGATCCTGTTCCTCTGGTCCAACTCGAACTTCTTCTTCGGGTGGGCAAAACCGGTGCCTGTCAACCCGGTCCGCTTCGTGCGGCTGTTCAACGGCCGTCGGGTGACCATGTCCACCGGCATGATGATCACCGCGGCCGCGGGCCCCCTGTCCAACCTGGCCTTCGGGTTCCTGGCTTTCGGTGCCTTCAGGCTGCTGGTTGCGGCCGGCGTGCACTCGGAAGTGACGTTGACCATGCTGCAGTACCTTGTGGGTATCAACTACATCCTGGCGGTCTTCAACCTCGTTCCCCTGCCGCCGCTGGACGGCAGCAAGGTGCTGGCCGGCTTCCTCCCCCGCCGATTCCAGGGCTGGTTCGACTACCTCGAGGCCAACACGTTCGTCTCCTTCATCCTGCTCATCGCACTGCTGAGGACCGGAGTCCTCGGCCATGTCATGGGGCCGGTACGGACGTTCCTGTTCACTGCCACCAACGCGTTCTACGACCTGTTCCTGCCGTAGCCCACATGGGCGTGGCTCGAATCGAGCATGCCTCATGCGCGCAATCCAAGCCCCGTTCCCCCTTGACGGCCCTCCCGTTTCCCTGCACTATCCGCAACAAGAGAGGAGCGTCGAGTGAAGAAGGGGGAGCAGAGGAAGGGCCGCAGACCGGAGGTCGACGACGGCAGGCCCGGGCCGGTTGCCGGAGGGGGAGGTCCCGTGCGGCTCCAGAAGTTCCTGGCGACGTGTGGTGCTGCCTCCAGGCGGGGGGCCGAGCCGCTCATCGCAGCGGGCAGGGTCCGCATCAACGGAGTCGTGGTAACGAATCCCGCAACCCCGGTAGCCCCGGACGACCGGGTCGAGCTCGACGGCCGGCCGGTCGGGCGGCAGGAGCACCGCTACGTCCTGCTCCACAAGCCGCTCGGGACTGTGTGCACGCGGTCCGACCCGCAGGGACGGAGGACGATCTACACGCTGCTGCCGCAGGAGCTTTCGCACCTGTCCTACGTGGGTCGTCTGGATATCAACACCGACGGCGTGCTGCTGCTGACGAACGACGGGACACTCACGTACCGGCTGACCCGCCCGGAGTTCGAGGTGGAACGGGACTATGAGGCCACGGTCCGGGGCAGGGTGAGACCGGAGGCGCTGGCCCCCCTGCTCCAGGGGATCCGGGACGAGGGGGAGCTCCTGGTGGCCCGCAGTGCCCGCATTGTCTCGACCACCCCGTACAGCACCATCGTGGCCGTGAAGCTGACCGAGGGCAAGAACCGGGAAGTGAGACGGATGCTGGAGGCGCTGGGACTCGTGGTGGTCCGGCCTGCGAGGGCAAGAACCGGGAAGTGAGACGGATGCTGGAGGCGCTGGGACTCGTGGTGGTCCGGCTTTCGAGGGTACGTTTCGCCGGCCTCGACGTCGGGGGACTGGCCCCCGGTGACTTCCGGGAACTTGCCGCTGATGAAGTCGAGATGCTCCGGAGAGCTTGTCACGCAGCGGGCGCCCCGCACCTGTCGATCAAGCAGGACAGGCCGGCCGGTGAGCTTCGCTCCGATCCGTCGGTCGAGAGTCCTTCCCGTCCTCCGCACAGTCGAGGCTCGTGATGTGGCGTTTTGCTCTGTCGATCTTCCTGGGGGCGTTCCTCCTGTTCCAGGTGCAGCCGCTGGCGGGCAAGTACATCCTGCCCTGGTTCGGCGGGACCCCCGCAGTCTGGTCCACGTGCATGCTGTTCTTCCAGACGCTGCTGCTGGGCGGATACGCGTATGCCCACTGTACGGTGACTCTGCTCAAGCCCCGCAGGCAGGTCCTGGTCCACCTCACGCTCCTGGCCGTGGCCCTGTCGCTCATGGCCTGGCAGTGGTCGACCTGGGGCAGCCCGCTCCTTCCGGACTCGACGTTCAAGCCGCCGGACAGCTCGATGCCCGCGTGGCGGGTCCTGGCCGTGCTCGCCCTCTCCGTGGGGCTTCCCTATCTGATCCTGTCTGCAACCGGCTCCCTGGTCCAGGCCTGGTTCGCCCGCTCCCGGCCGGGGCGCTCGCCGTACAAGCTCTACGTCCTGTCCAACGCCGGGTCGCTGCTTGCGCTGGTTTCGTACCCGTTCCTGTTCGAGCCGGCGCTGAAGCTGTCGTCACAGGCTTCGGCCTGGACCATCTCGTACGCGGTCTTCTTCGCCTCCATGGTCTGGTGCGGCGTTGCCGTATGGAGGGCCGTGGGACGTCCCCTTCCTGAGAAGGAACAGAAGGCAGAACCTCTGCCCGAGAAGGTCCATGTGGGAGAGGGCTCTGCCCCCGACCAGGCACCACCTCCGCCTGAGAAGGTCCATGTGGGAGAGGGCTGTGCCCCCGACCAGGCACCACCTCTGCCTGAGAAGGTCCATGTGGGAGAGGGCTGTGCGCCCGACCATGCCTCCTCTCCGCCCGAGAAGCCAGGTTCTCCTTCCTGGGGTGCCCCGCTGCTCTGGTTCGGCCTGGCGGCCTGCGGATCGTCGTTGCTGCTGGCGGTGACGAACCAGATCTGCCAGGAGGTCGCGGTGATTCCGTTCCTGTGGGTCGTGCCGCTGACCATCTATCTCCTGAGTTTCATCATCGTGTTTGCCGGAGACCGCTGGTACTCGAGGAAGATCTGGGGGGGGGCGTTCCTGGCGACCACCATCGGTGCCGTCGTGGCGCTGTTTGCAGGCTTCACGGTGAACATCATCCTCCAGATTGCGGTGTACTCGCTCCTGTTGTTCAGCGGGTGCATGGTGTGCCACGGCGAGATGGT
>VGRX01000105.1 GCA_016875215.1 Deltaproteobacteria bacterium | reverse complement strand
GGTTCGGGGGCCAGGCGGGGTCCAGGGTCCGGGCGGGGTCCAGGGGCCGGGGTTCGGTGGCCAGGGTCCGGGGGCCAGATTCCAGGGTCCGGGGGCCGGGGTCCGGGGGCCGGTGTCCGGGGTTCGGGGGCCGGGGAAAGACGGCCGGACGTGTTGCATGGGATGTGGACCGGGTCCCTCGGTGGATGTCCGGACATGGTCGTGTCGTCCGCCGATCATCCGACGGGGCTGCGGCAGGTGAGGACTGTCCCGACAGGGAGACCGCACCGACCGGTCGTAGAGGAGGGGCTGGGATATGCAATGGTTGGCCTTGGAGCTCCTGGTGGGCCTGGCCCTCCTGGCGGGGGGACGGGGAGACGTCGTCGAGCGCATGACGGCCGGGGTGGTCGAACAGCTCGACCAGGAGCGCTCCCGACTGGCCGAGGACCCGGACGAGTACGCCCGTCTCGTTGCAGCCGAATGCCGGGGGTTTCCGGAAGGAGATCTCTTCCCGTACACGCTCCCGGTCCTGGCCTGGGCAGGGCTGACGTCGGGAGATCGCAACGCCGCGGACCTGGCCCGCATGGAGCGGCTGCTCGAGCTGGCCGAAAAGCCGGTCGCGAAGCGCACGTCCGCGCCGGAAGGGCGGCTCGACAGGCTGGAGAACTATCGTGACCAGGCCACCTATCTGTGCCAGCTCAACCTCGCTGCTGCGGCGTTCGTTGCTGCAGGGGGCAAGGGGCATTTCGCAGAGCTGCACGACAAGCTCTCCGAAGTGATCCTCTCGGACCTGGAGAAGGCGGCCGGAAGGCCGCTCAACTCGTTCCCCTCCTACACCTGGCCGTTCGATACCGTTCCCTGCCTGCTGTCGGTGGCGGACCACGTCGTGCCGGACAGCGACCTGGCCGCGGTACCACGCGGCACACCGGCCCGCGGCCTCGAAGAAGAACAGGCCGAAGGCAATGCTCGGGGCGGGGCGGGGCTGAGCCGCCGGGTGCAGGCCGTGCTCGACTTGCACCTGGCCTGGGTCGAGGAATCAGGCCTGGACCGGGACACGTCGCTGCCCGTCAGCCGGGTCACGCCGCAGGCGTCAACGGCCAGCGAGGGACCCCGGGGATGCGACCTGTCCTGGCGACTGGCGCTGCTCGAGCCGATCGCTCCGGAGACGGCCCGCCGGTGGTACAAGCGGTATGTGAAGGCATTCTGGGTCGAGCGGGTCGCTGTTGCCGGGTTCAGGGAGTGGCCCGAGGGGGTCGGCCGCAAGGCGGACGTGGATTCCGGCCCGATCGTCCTGGGCATCGGCGGGGCAGCCACCGCGCTGGGGATCGCGTCGGCACAGGTCTTCAATGACGAGCTGCGGCTGGCCCGGCTCGTGCCTCAGGTGGAAACCACGCACCAGGCGATCGCAGAGAAGGTCCGTGACGGCGAGGCTGCGATGCCCGGGCTCCCGGTGAAGCTGCGGGCCGACCGTTACACCGGGTTCCTGTACGGGGACGTGGTCCTGTTCCACGCACTGACGTGGGGACGCACGGCAAAGCTGTTCCGAGGCCGGCGGTGAAGGTGCCGGGGCTCATCGGCTCTCTCGGTGCGCTCGTGGGATAGAACCCAGAGGCCCCCCAAACCTCTTGCCCCGCGGGCGCATGTGCGCTATTGCTGGATCAAGCGTGGGGGCCTGAATGCGAAGAGCCAGTCCATTGTTGTTCCTCGCCGCGCTCACGGTTTCGGTCCTCTGGGCCTGTTCCGTCGGTGTGGTCGAGGTGCAACAGGCGGCCGACGCCAGGGACTGCGGGCTGCTCGAGGCCCAGTTGGGACGAAAGGAACCGTGGCTCGTGGAGGAGGCGGCATCGGGCTTGGGGATGGCCGGCTGCGGGGAGGCCGCCGGTGCGTTGACATCGCTCATGAGCGATGGCGACAGGGACGAGCGCGTTCGGGTTGCCGCGGGGGTGGCGCTATCCCGGCTGGGCAGGCTCGAGGCCGCTCCGCTTCTGGTCGAGGAGCTCTCGCGGGCATCGCATCCCGAGGCGAGGTATGCGCTGGTGACAGCGCTTGGGCGGCTGTGTACCCGCGAGGCGGTCGGGGCGCTCGAAGGGGCCGTTGCCGACGGCGACATCTACGTGTCCAGGGCGGCCCGCAAGGGGTTGGCCCGCTGTGCCGCGGCCATGGCGGGAGGAGGGGCGCCGTGAGGACCGCTCGTGTCTCCCCCGGCTCGGCTTCCTTCCCGACGCGACGGCCCCCGGATGCCAGGATCCCCCCGCCGTGCACAGGCGCAGACGTCTCGTTGACGATTGCCACCAGGGGGGCTCGGATCCCCCCGCCGCGCACAGGCGCAGACGTCTCGTTGACGATTGCCACCAGGGGGGCTCGGATCCCCCCGCCGCGCACAGGCGCAGACGTCTCGTTGACGATTGCCACCAGGGGGGCTCGGATCCCCCCGCCGTGCGCAGGTGCAGAGCGCTCGACAGACCGGGGGGCTGCGAACGGGGGGGGGCGCCGTGTCATCCCCCTCCCGGGGCAGGCCTTCCTGGTGTTTCTGGCCGTGGCGGCCTTCTCCTGCGCTACGACGCCGGACTCGCTGATGGAGCTGTCGCTTTTCAGGGGAACGGAGCGGGAGGAAGAGGCCGCAACCCGGCTGGCGGACCTGGCAGCGGACACGTCGGCGGACCCGGGATTGCGCTGCTGGGCGCTCAAGTCGCTGGCCCGGCTCGACCATCTCAGCCCTTCCGCTCTGAGCCAGGTGGGCCGGATCGTGCAGAACGGAGGGGAGTGGAGCGTCCTGCGATCGTGGGCCGCCTATGCGCTGGGCGAGTTCCGGCGCAAGGAGGCGATCCCGTTCTACGCCGCGGCGTTGGAGGGACCGCTCGCCCCGGATACCGGCTACTACGTGCTGGACGGGCTGGGCAAGGTGCTGCCGGCCTTGCTGCAGGACACGGAGCTGAACCAGCGGGTCGTCGAGGCCATGACGACGTTCGCTGCCGGCCAGTCCGCCGCGCTTCCCGAGGTCTACGACCTGGTGAACGAGTACGTAGTGAACCTCGTGGTGCTGGCCGTGGCCGGCGACAAGCTGCTTTCCGGGCGGCACACCGAAGAGGAGGCCTACGTCTCCGTGCTCCGCATGCTCAGCCACGTCGAGGCGGCCCGCAGCAAGTACGTAGCGGCATTCGAGGCCAACCGCGGGGCGATGGCCCGGGTGTTCGACCTGGCGTTCGCCTCGCTCGACCCGCAGTACCGGCCCACGTGGCTGCTGCTGGCCTGGTACGTGGGGGTGATGTCCGACAACAGGGAGCTGGCATCGCTCTGTGCGGGGCGGCTGGTGGGCTGGCTCGAGGCCCCCGACCCCCAGCTCCGGCTCCTGGCCGTCTTCGCAGCGACCCGCATGGACCTGGTCAACACCGAGGCGCACGTGGCACTCATCGACCGGATCCTCCGGAACGAAACCGATCCTGCGATCCTCCGGCTGTTCGCCGAGCTGTCGCGGGAGCCTGGCCGGCCGGACAAGTTGCAACGGACGCTGCGCGTGAAGATGAGGAAGACGAAGTGAACCGCGCCCATTCCATCGGCGTCCGGCCGGAGCTGGCAGTCCTGCTGGCCATCCTGGCATCGTGTTCCTCTTCGGCCGTTGCACCTGCGCTCCCGGAGCGGAAGGATTTTTCGGGCGTGGTGACCCGGACCTTTGCTCCGTATGACCTGTCGGGGCGGACCGTGACCGGGTTGATCCTCCAGGAGAACGTCGCCATGCGGGCCGGCATGGCCGGTGAGGGGCGGGTCGGCATCGCGGTCGAGGATCCGCCGGTCCCGGTGGTGGGCATGGTGACCGCGGTGGTGGACGGGCGGGAGGTGGCGTACCTGGACCAGGTGCATTCGCCGGGGATCTCGCAGGCGCTGCTGGGCCGGAAGCTCCCGGCGTCCGAGTTCGGTTTCTCGGCCGGGTGCGGTGGGCTGACGGCGGACTACCGGTTCCTGCCGCAGCGGGACGTGCTCTGCTCGCTCGACCGGGGGTTCAAGGTGACCGTGGCGCGGGACGGAGCGGCGGATTCCCTGGTGCTGAAGCCGCTGTACGACTCCTCGCTGTACTCGCCGTACGGGGTGGCCGGGGCGAGCAAGGCCCCGGGGGACACGGGTTTCTCGCCGGGCGGTGCGTACTACAACGCGTATCTGAACGGCGGGGCCGGTGCGGGGGGCGGCTACGGTCAGCGGGGCGGCAACGGCGGCAGCGGCGCCGATGCGTCCCAGCTGGGGGAATGCGGCGGCGCCGGTGGACCGGGCGGCGGGGGTGGAGCGGGGTACGCGGGCCAGGACGGGTACGCGGCGTACGAAGCAGGAGGAACGGGGGGGGGGACGGCTGGACAGGTGGTGACGGCAGCCGGGCCGAGGACGGCGAGCGGGGCGAGGACGGTCCCCGCCTCGACGTGGTTGTCCGGCCGATCTACAGCAAGTTCTATCTGGACGAAGAGCTGGTCTACATGGAGATCACTGCGACCTGGACCGACATCGGGGGTCGCGACTACGCGGTGCGCACATTGAATTACATCTTCCATGCCGGCGATCGGTTCCAGGTGGTGTCGCAAGGGGGGCGGGGCGGTGACGGAGGGATTGGCGGGCGTGGGGGGGATGGCGGCAACGGCGGCTGCGGAGGTCCGGGCGGTCCGGGCGGTCCAGGCGGCCCCGGCGGTGCGGGGGGTACCGGAGGGCCGGGGGATTCCACTCGGGGGATCTACCCCGGGCAGCCCGGAGTCGGCGGTCGGGGCGGTGACGGCGGCAACGGCGGCAGCGGCGGCAACGGAGGCAACGGTGCCATGGGAGGCCGGGGCGGCAACGGCGGCAACGGCGGCAGGGGTGGCAACGGCGGCGTCATCCGGGTCAACTTCCTCGGTTCGTCGGGGTTCGCGTCCCGTGCCGCACGCAGCATCGAGTTCCACAGCATCCCGGGGGGCGGGGGGAGCGGGGGCATGCCGGGCAGCAACGGCTCCGCTGGTATGGGAGGTTGTGCCGGGAGCGGAGGCTACGCCGGTTCCGCCGGGAGCGGCGGATACGGCCGGTGCTGCAGCTACTCCGGGAACAGCGGCTCCTCGGGCAGCATGGGGAGCGGCGGAGGCGGAGGATCATGGAACTACTACTCGGCCCATGCAGGCCGCGACGGAGGGGCCGGGCACCCGGTGGCGGTCCAGAGGAGCATGCCGTGAGCACGAACGAAGCCGATCCGGGGAGAGGGCCGACTGTCGACGAGGTTCTGCCGAAGCGTTGTGCGAAGGCGGAGGGTCGACGAAGTCATACCGGAGCGTCGTGCGAAGGCGAATGGCCGACGTACCGGAGGTCGCGGCTTGCAGGCTCGGCGGCTGCGGCCTCACTTGGCGAGGCAATTCCGATCAGCCTCCTTGGCATCCTGTTGGCAGTCGCGGTTGCCGCGGGTTGCGGGACGACGGTGGACGACGTGCACCGGTGGGGGCGGAGGGGGCAGTACGAGCAGATCCGGCAGGTGCTCAGCGGACAGCCGCCGGAGCCGGTGCGGGTTGCGGCAGCGGTGGAGTTCGGGGCCGGACACTGCCCGTTCGCCATTCCGGACCTGGTGATGTTGAGTCGTGACCCGAGCCCCCGAGTGCGGCTGGCCGCGGTCGAAGCGCTGGGGCGCTACGCTGGCCGGGAGGTCTACACCGCGATCCTGGGGCGGTGCGGCGACGAGAACCAGGCGGTCTCCGACGCCGCGGGTCGGATCCTCAGGACGTGGGGGGACGAGTCGGTCGACGTGCTCATCGAGGCCCTGGCGGACCGGAACTACCGGGTCCGGGTTGCCGCGGTCCAGGTGCTCGGCTCCATGCGGGATGCCCGGATCGGGCACGTCCTGGTCGAGCGGGCCCGGAGGGATGACAACAGCCTGGTGCGCCGCGAGGCCGTGCGGTCTCTTGCCGACAGCGGGTTTTCGCTGGCGAGGCCGGTCCTGTATGAGCTGTCGCAGTGCGACCCGGCCCCCGAGGTTGCGCTGGAAGCGGAGCGGGCCCTCGCGCGGCTGGGCGGGTTCGTGTTTCCCTGCAAGCTGGTGGTGATGCCCGCTGTGGCCGGAGCGAAGGACCTGGGCGAGATCGCGGGCTTGCTCAGCCGGCGCATCGAGGAGGGGTTCGTGGGCCGGCGGCTGTGCGAGGTGCTCGCGGTCCAGTCGGGAGGCAAGGCGGGCAAGGATGCTGCCGCAGCGACGCTTTTTGGCCGGGCTCACCAGGCGGACCAGGTGGTCTGGGGACAGGTCGATTCCCGGGAGGGGCAGCTCCGTATCCAGCTCTTCCGTCTCGACGTGGCGTCGGGCAGGTTGCTGCAGCAGGAGAGCTGCGAGGGATACGAGGAGGAAGGGGAGAACGCTGTCGGCACGGCGGTAGAGCAGATGTTGAGCAGGTTCAGATGAAAGGTGGCGGAATGACTGGCAGAATACGAGCTCGTGCAGCAGGTGTCGGGATTGCGTTCTTCTTCCTTCTGTCACCTGCGGCACTGGCGCTGCCTTCTCCTTTTCCCGTCAGCGTTGCCCCCGGGGATGACTATTCCGAGGTGCTGGCGCGGTGCAGGACCCGGGTGGGGGCGGACAAGGTCACGGAGCTCTTCGCAGATCGTTTCGGCGACCTGGTCCCTGCGCTCGTGGACTCGGGGATGCTGGCGATGCTGAATCGGGCCCGGGCCAGGCACAGCCTGTTCCAGAAGCCCGGAGGGCGGAAAGTGTCGTTCCTGCGGGTCTCCGGTGGAGGCGAGGAGGACAACCTGTCCTTCGAAGCCACGCTGGCGTTTGCCGCAGGCAAGCTGGAAGGGGTGCTGGTCGTCGTACGGGTGGCCCCGGATGCTGCCGTCGGGGGAGCGCTGAATCCGTTCTCATCGGAGCGGCTGGCCCCGATCCTGGGCTACCGCAAGGCGCTGGGACGGGAGTGTTCTCTGTCACCGGCGGACAAGGGGAGCACCAACCGGTTCGATTTCACGGGGAAGTGCGGGGGGTTCAAGGCCTGGGTCGAGTACCGGCCTGCGGAGGATCTTTTTGTCATTCTCCTGTACCAGTAGATCAGTAGAATAGGGGGGCTGTTCGAGGGGGGACAAAAGGGCTCGTGTCCCAGCCCGGATTTGCTGGGACGTTCATGCGGGAAAGGGAGGTGCAGGTATGCGCACGTTTGGAATCTGGATCGTCTGCGGAGTGCTCACGGTCGGTTGCAGCCAGTCGGGCACGGTCACGTTGTCTGGCGAGGATGTTCACGGGACGGACCTCTGGACGGAAGAAGCGGGGGCAGGTGACCAGCGCACCAGGGAGGACGCGGATGCGGCCGTGCCCGATGTGCCGCCGCCCGAGGAGGTCCTGGACTTCTCGAAGCCTGACGAAGGGGGGGCGCAATGCAACCCGGGCGAAGGGTGTTTCCTCGACCCGTGCCAGCAGAACACCGACTGTCAGTCCGGCTTCTGCGTCGAGCATCTGGGCGAGTCGGTCTGCTCCATGACATGCAAGGAGGAGTGCCCGTCCGGCTGGGCTTGCAAGCAGTTCTCGGAGGCCGGCCGGGACCTGGTCTACGTGTGCGTGTCGCTGCATGCGAACTTGTGCAAGCCGTGTGCGACGGGGGCGGACTGCACGAGCTCGGGCGGGGGTGCCGACGTTTGCGTCACCTACCCGGGCGAGGGGAGCTTCTGCGGCGGTGCGTGCGAGACGTCGGCCGACTGTCCGTTCGGGTTCATGTGCAAGGAGGCGACGACGGTCACCGGGACCGAGAGCAAACAGTGCATATCGGATGCCGGGACGTGCCCGTGTACGGCCCGTTCGGTGGCGCTGGGGCTTGCCACCCCGTGCGAGAAGGCGGCCGAGTTCGGCATATGCCAGGGGCAGCGGGTATGCACCGGGGAGGGGCTCACGCCATGCGATGCACAGGAGCCGGCCAAGGAGGTTTGCAACGCCGCGGACGACGACTGTGACGGCGACGTTGACGAGGCCGATTTCGTCCGGGGGAAGTACGTGCCGCTGTGTGACGACGGCAACGACTGCACCGAGGATCTCTGTCTCGGTGACGGGGGATGCGAGCACGCTGCGCAGACCGGGACCGAGTGCAAGGACGGCAATCCGTGCACAGTAGCGGACCTGTGCCAGCAGGGGGTGTGCGCCGGGACACCGGTGGAGTGCGACGACAACAATCCGTGCACCGACGACGCGTGCAATGAGGCGGGCGGCTGCGCGTTTGCCGCCAACTCGGCCAAGTGCGACGACAGCAACCCGTGCACCGTGGCCGATGCCTGCGAGCAGAAGGAGTGCAAGGGGTTCGCCGTGGCCTGCGACTGCCAGCAGGACGGCAACTGTGCGGTCCTGGAGGATGGGAACCTCTGCAACGGCACGCTGTTCTGCGACACGGGCAAGCTGCCGTACCAGTGTGCGGTCAAGAAGGGGACCGAAGTGGTCTGCCCCGAGCCTTCGGGAGTCGATGCCCCCTGTCGGACCGCGGTGTGCGACCCGGCCACGGGCAAGTGCGGGTTTGCCAATGCAGCCGACAAGACGCCGTGCGACGACGCCGATGCCTGTACGGTCAACGATTCCTGCATGGGCGGCACGTGCATGCCGGGGATCACTGCCAACTGCAACGACGGAAACGTCTGCACCGAGGACGTGTGCGAGCCGAAGAACGGCTGCCTCCACCTGCCCAACGTCGAGGAGTGCACCGACGGCAACTTCTGCACGGTCAAGGATACGTGCTCCGCGGGCAAGTGCCTGGGGGGCAACCCGCTCGTGTGCGACGACGGCAACGTCTGCACCGACGACTCGTGCGACCCCAAGACGGGTTGCCAGGCCGTCCCGAACCAGGCCGCCTGCGATGATGGCAGCCAGTGTACGGCGGGCGACCACTGCGTCGGCGGTCAATGCGTGTCCGACACCGCGGTCGACTGCAACGACAACAACCTATGCACCAAGGATGCCTGCGTACCGTTCTCGGGGTGCGTGTACACCGCGGTGGAAGGCCCGTGCAGCGACGGCAATCCCTGCACCCTCAACGATATCTGCGCCAAGGGAGTATGCACACCGGGGCCGCTCGTGAGCTGCGATGACGGAAACCCGTGCACCGACGATTCCTGCGGTGACAAGGGGCTGTGCGCACACAAGCTCAACCAGGCGGCCTGCGACGACTCGAACCAGTGCACTGCCGGTGACCAGTGCAAGGGGGGGACGTGCGCCTGGGCGAGCCTGGTCGACTGCGACGACTCCAACCCGTGCACGACCGATTCCTGCGATCCGCTGCAGGGGTGTGTTCACAAGACCAACGCCGCCCCCTGCAACGACGGCAACCTGTGCACGATCGGCGACACCTGCAGCCAGGGCAAGTGCTCCTCTCCGGTGCAGATGAAGTGCGACGACTCCAACCCGTGCACCGACGACTTCTGCGATCCGATGGCCGGCTGCCAGCATGCGCCCAACCAGGCCCAGTGCAACGACGGGAACCCGTGCACCGTGGGCGACCAGTGTGCCGCAGGCCTGTGCAAGGGCTCCCAGGCCGTGGACTGCGATGACGACAACGTGTGCACGACCGATTCGTGCGACCCGCTGCAGGGGTGCATCCACAAGACCAACACCGCACCCTGCAACGACGGGAATGTCTGCACCATGCAGGATGCCTGTGACAGCGGTGCCTGCAAGGGGGGGGCTCTGGTAGCATGCGGGGATGACAACCCGTGCACCGACGACTTCTGCGATCCGGCCCTCGGCTGCCAGCACAAGCCCAACACGGCCCCGTGCGAGGACGGCAACAAGTGCACCGTGGACGATGTCTGCGGGGCCGCGGCGTGCAAGCCCGGAAAGGCCGCTGTCTGCATGGACGGCAACGTGTGCACGGATGACGGGTGCAACCCGGTGACCGGGTGCGTCTACACTCCCAACTCCTCCGGGTGCGACGACGGCAACCTGTGCACCAAGTCGGACAAGTGCATCGACGGTCAGTGCAAGGCCGGGGACGCCGTGGTGTGCGACGACAAGAACCTGTGTACGGACGACTCGTGCAGTCCGGCCAACGGCTGCATCTTCCTGCCCAACGCGGTGCCGTGCAACGACGGCAACGTCTGCACCGTGGGTGACACGTGCAGCAACGGCGGGTGTACGTCCGGGCCTGCCCTGAACTGCGACGATGGCAATGCGTGCACTACCGACTCGTGCCAGCCGGCCAACGGCTGCATCCATACTCCGTTGCCCGAAGGGGCCGATTGCGGCGGCGGCAAGGTGTGCGCCAACGGGGTCTGCACGACCTGTCCCAATCCGCACGGGAGCAAGACGTTCAGTTTCACGGGGGGGCAGCAGACGTGGGCGGTCCCCCTGTGCGTGACCTCGGTGACTCTGGAGGCATGGGGGGCGCAGGGGGGCGGCTCCGACTGTTGCGGCGGAGGCATCCAGGATGACGGCGGCCTGGGCGGGTATGCCAAGGGAACGCTGGCGGTGGTCCCGGGAGAGACCCTCTATGTGTACGTGGGAGGCAAGGGGCAGGTCGCTGGCGCAGGCGGCTGGAACGGCGGCGGCAGCGGCGCACAGTACGGCGGTGGCGGTGGCGGGGCCTCGGACGTGCGCAAGGGAGGAACCTCGCTCAACGACCGCAAGCTGGTCGGAGGAGCGGGCGGCGCGGGCAACTGCGGCTGCCCCGACCACGGCTCCGGCGGCTACGGCGGAGGGCTCACGGGAGGAACGGGTGCGGGCGGCTGGACCCCCGGCGGCGGAGGGACACAGACCGAAGGCGGGGCCGCCGGCTCCAACTGCAGTCCGGGAACATTCGGAAACGGCGGCAGCAATGCCGCGTACCACATGGCGGGCGGGGGTGGCGGCTGGTACGGCGGCGGATGCGCCTATGCGGCCGGCGGCGGCGGCGGGTCGTCCTACCATGGCGGCTGCACCAACGGCTCGACCTCGTCCAACACCCGCTCCGGCAGCGGGCAGGTCACGATCACCTGGTAGAAGATGCTCAGCGCGTGAACACCCGGAAATCGCCTCCCAGGAACTCGGTTCCGTTCTCTTCGGCCCGAAGGCGCAGGACGTAGCGGCGGTCGGGCTCGAGGTTCTCCAACTCGACGGTTCGCAGCTCGCCCGGAGGAGCGGGCGGGATCTCGAGCGTCTCGCCGTAGGAGCGTGTTGCGCATTGGATTCCGAAGCGAAAATCCGACAGGTGCGCCGGATGCGCGACGCAAGATGTGGGGGCATACTGGTGGCGCGTTCCCGTATCTTGTGTCCCGCAGACGACATGCATGGCGGATTTGCAGCCGGAAGATCAATGCGCAACACGTTCCGTAGTCCGGGATCTCGAAGCCGTAGTCGAGCGGACGATCCGGGAAGCGACCCTTCGAGTTGACCGGCACCGGGACTGACGGTATCCTTCGGCCGGGAATGGAGGGGCTCATGCGGCTGCAGGTCCTGGTCTTCGCTGGCGTCTTGTGTGCGACGGGGGTGGCCTGCTCTCCCGACGACGAGGGGGCCATTCCGTGCGAAACCACCGATGATTGCCCGGGGGACCTGTTCTGCAGCGAGGGCCTGTGCAAGTCCCCGGACGAGATCAACTGTCCCTCCGGCTGTGCCAAGGGGGAGAAGTGCATCAACGGGAACTGCATCAAGGTCGAGTGCATGACCTCTGCGGAGTGTCCGGAGGGGGAGATGTGCAAGGGGTACGATTGCGTCCCCGTCTCGTGCCAGCCGGAGGGAAGCGCAGCGATCTGCTGGATCGCTTGCCATGACGGCAAGAAGGTCTGCAAGAACGGCCAGTGGGGGGCATGCACCGCCCCCCCCCTGAGCGACGAGGTCTGCAAGGACGAGATCGACAACGACTGCGACGGCCAGACCGACGAGGGGTGCGTCCAGTGCATCGCTCAGGATCCCCCGAAGCCCTGCGAGACCCCCTGCGGCACGGGCGAGATGGCCTGCGCCGGCGGGATGTGGGGCCCCTGCTCCGCCACCTCCGACTGTGTCTGTGACGAGCCGGGGGCATCGGAGGAGGTCCCCTGCGGGAATTGCGGCACCCAGACTCGAACTTGTGGAAAGGCCGATGGCGGAGGCAGCGGTGTGCTCCAGTACGTCTGGGGCGAGTACACCGAGTGCATGGGCGAAGGGCTGTGCGAGGCCGGAATCGTGTCTGAGACTCCGTGCGGCATGAAGTGCGGCAAGCAGATCCAGGCCTGCGGCGAGGATTGCACGTGGGGGCCGCTCTCCGAGTGCACCGAAGAAGGGATGTGCTCGTCCGGCTCGACCGAAGACAAGGCCTGCGGCAACTGCGGCACGCAGCAGCGCCTGTGCGGCGGGGATTGCATGTGGGAGCCCTGGGGCGCCTGCCAGGAAGGCACCGGCTGCCAGATCGGCGACGTCGAGACGCAACCCTGCGGCAACTGCGGCAAGCAGACGCGCTCCTGCCAGGCCGACTGCATCTGGAGCGACTGGGGAAGCTGCCAGAACGAGGGAGCCTGCGCGCCGGGCCAGAAGGAGACGCAGAAGTGCGGCAACTGCGGGACCCAGGAGCGGCTCTGCACCGGCCAGTGCCAGTGGGGAAGCTGGGGAACCTGCCAGAACGCGGGCGCCTGCAAGCCGGGCGACCAGGAGCAGCAGTCCTGTGGCCCCACGTCCACCAAGGGGATCTGCAAGCAGGGAACCCAGGTTCATGCCTGCAACGCCTCCTGCCAGTGGAACTCGTGGGGGTCCTGCCTCGGTGCCGTCTACCCCGCCACCGAAGTATGTGGCGACGGAATCGACCAGGACTGCGACGGAAAGGACAAGACCCAGCCGGACCAGTACGAGCCGAACAACTCCTGCTCCAAGTGCTCCTGGCTCAACGGGACCGACCCCGAGGTCACCCTCTGGCCCACCTTTGAGACCATGGGCAACGATGCCGGCGGTACCGACCTGGACGACTACTTCTGCTTCACGGCCGACGACGGCTTCAACGTCTGGCCGACCGCGGAGCACATCGTGGTGGAGCTCACCAGCCAGCCGGTCGGCACCGACGGCGACCTGATGCTCTACAAGGGGCTCACCGATCGCCAGAACGGCAAGGCGACCGCCACCTCGGTCGTCATCGGGGGCGGCGACGAGAAGATCGACTGGTCGGAGACCAACAGCGACGACGGCGGCACCTGGGTCGTCCGGGTCCAGAACTGGTCCAGCCAGCCCAACTGCGGAAAGCCGTACAAGCTCTTCATCAAGGGACTCAAGTAGCGTTTCGGATTCTCCGGACTGTCGGTGTGCGGGGCCGCAGGCTGCGACAGCGGGCACCTGTCAGGGCAGGCAACCTGGCACGATCTCCTGCTCCAGACGGCCCAGCACCACCGGCAGGTCGAGGTGGCGCTGCGCATAGGCCTGTCCCGTCCCGCCGAGCCGCTGCCTGAGCTTGGGATCGCCGGCCAGTCGGACCAGCTCGACAGCAAGCCTCTCCGGATGGCCCGGGGGGACCACGAGCCCTCCTCCCGATGCGCGCACGAGATCCGCCGCATCCCCGTCCGGCAGTGCGGCGAGCAGCGGGCGTCCCGCGGCAAGCCCGTCTCCGATCCGGCTCGGGATCACGGGGTACCGTACCCGGTGCGAAAGCAGCACCAGGAAGATGTCGCATGCGGCCACCAGCCCGGGGTAGTCGGAGGGAGGCACCAAAA
>VGRX01000104.1 GCA_016875215.1 Deltaproteobacteria bacterium | reverse complement strand
AAAAGCAGCCTCGCTCCCGCTGCCGTGGTCTCACTACGTCCGACTGCTCTCCGTCAAGGACGGGCACGCCCGCCGGTTCTACGAGAGGGAGGCTCTGCGCAACGGGTGGACTATCTTCCCTCCACCGCCGGGCACCCCACGGCCTCAGGATTGAAGAATGGCCGGATTTGCGCTTGACTCCGACCGGTTATGGCCCAACGCCCATCTTGAGGCCGCGGTAGAGAAGTTCGAGTAACGCGCGCATATCCGTGTGTGGCTGAAAAACCCTGGGGACGGAGTCAGGCGCAGCCAGTGCACAGGCACATCTCTTCTGCGAAGGTGTGCCCCGAGTTGGTGCCGGATCGCCGGCCCCGGCTACTTGATGAAGTACCCGACGACCCGCCACTGTCCATCGGTCTCGTGCAGCAAGCTGAGCGTCTCAACCGCCTCCTTCTTCCGGGCGAATTCGGTGGCGAATTGCAGGACTGCATATTCCCCGTCTGGCGCTCCGGGCAAGGAATCGGAGAACTCCAACGACTTCTCCTTTCGAGACACCCGATCGCCAAGAGGGGAACGAGCCGCGTCCGCGCTCTGGGCCCACTGCTCCTTCTTCACCGCCTTGCGGAACATCTCCGCCGACCTGTCCCAGCTTGCACCCCAGTCCTTCGCATCCGCCAGCCCAAGCCAGTCGGTAGCGGCCTTGCGGACCTGCTCCGCCTGCTTTCCTTCGACTGGGGCAACATTCCCCCCCTGGGCCTTGCCTTGCTTGGGTGAATCGGCGGATTCCCTGTTGCATCCACCGGCCGCCAGAATGAGTACCGTCACCGCCACGGTTGTTCGAATCCTCAACGTCGTCATCTCCCTTCCCTCACGTTCAGTCTCAAGCCCCGGTCTGCCCAGGCAGACCAACCATCATTGTTCAACGAGTCCTACTACTTCACTGCGCCGCAACAACCCATCACGCCGCCTCCCGAACAGCTTCTACTCGCACTTCCCCCACTGGCTGCATGCCTTCCCTTCCGGGCAGTCGACCGGCCCGTGGAGGCAGCCCTTTGCCGGGTCGCACTGGTCCCACGTGCAAGGGTCGCAGTCCTGGCAGTCGGTCTCGGCCGCGCCCTCGTCCGTCTCGCCGTCGCAGTCGTTGTCCTTGTTGTCGCACTTCTCTGGAGCACCGGGGAAGACCACGGCATCGGCCGGCTCGCAGTCCTCGGCATTCAAGGCCCCGTCCCCATCGGTGTCGCCATCGCAGGCATCCCCAAGACCATCCTTGTCCAGGTCGGCGTTCCCCGGGTTGGACAAACCGGGGCATTTGTCCCAAGGATCGCCCACCCCGTCCTTGTCCTCGTCCGGAGTCGTGCAGTTCCCGAACACGGGGTACGCCTCGGGATGGGGGAAGCCCTCGTTGTTCTCCCCGTCGCAGTCGTTGTCCCATGCATCGCACAGTTCCTCTGCTCCCGGATGGATCTTCCCATTCTTCGGCATGCAGTCCAGCCCGTCAGGAGTGCCGTCGCCGTCGAGGTCCTCCCCTTCACAGATGTCCCCCACGCCGTTCCCATCGGCGTCTTCCTGGTCCGGGTTGGCGGCAAACGGGCAGTTGTCGGCCAGGTTGGGCTTGCCGTCGTTGTCCCAGTCCTTGTCGCAAGCATCACCAATGTTGTCGCCGTCGGAATCCTCCTGCAACATGTTGGGGACGAGAGGGCAGTTGTCCTTGTAGTCGGGCACTCCGTCTCCGTCATCATCGATGTCGAGGCAGTCTGCGAGGCCGTCCATGTTCACGTCCGGGAAACCCTCGTCGATCTTGCCGTTGCAATTGTTGTCCACTCCGTCGCACATCTCCATTGCCCCGGGATGGCTGTTTGGGTTCTGCGGCAGGCAGTCTTGCAAGTCCGACCATTCATCATCGTCATCGTCGTCATCGCAGACGTCACCGATACCGTCCCAGTCTGTGTCCTTCTGGTCCGGGTTCTTCATCCACGGGCAGTTGTCCTTGGCAGGGTCTACGCCGTCGTCCTGCGGCTGGCAGCAGTCGGGGATGCCGTCCAGGTTCTCGTCGGGGAAGTCCTCGTCCGTATCACCGTCGCAGTCGTTGTCGATGCCATCGCAACCTTCTGCCTGCCCTGGGAAGATCAGGGGGTTGAGCGGGGCGCAGTCGTCCTCGTCCTTTGCATTGTCGTTGTCGTCGTCCGGGTCGCAGGCGTCGCCGAGGGTGTCGCAGTCGAGGTCCTTCTGGTCAGGGTTGTATTGGCAAGGGCAGTTGTCCTTCTTGTCCTCCACCCCGTCGTTGTCGTCGTCATCGTCCACGCACGGAGCGAGGCCATCATCGTCCTCGTTGCAGAAGGACAGGTAATCTTCGTCGGTGTCCCCGTCGCAGTCGTCGTCGAGACCGTTGCACGCCTCTGGCGCGGCCACAGGTCCTTCGCATTCGGAAATCGACCCGTCAGGCAGGCACTTGGCCGTCCCGGGACACGAGCCGAACTCGTTCTGCATAGTGCAGCCGGTCTTCGTCCCCGCCTGCATCGCCTCCGGGCTGCATGTGCAGGTCGCACTGTCTTCCGGCAGGCAGTACTCGCCAGCCTGCCCGTCCACCGTTGTCGCCTCCTTGCATTCATAGCCGGTGGGACAGTCCCAGATGTTTCCGCAATGGCTCGCACAGACCTGTCCGAGCGGACCCGCATCCACGCAGTCGATGAAGACGCAGTCCTGCTGGGTGCCGCAAGACAGGCATAGAGACGCAGGTGTTGCCGGCACACAGAAGGTGCCACCTTCGCAGCCCGGCGGCATGCACCAGCAGGTCCACCCCTCGGGGCAGTCTCCGAACATGGTGCAATCAGCTGTACACACCTTCACCCCAGGGAACACTTCCAGGCAGACTCCCAACCCGTCGAAGCATTCGGCATCCTCTTCGCACGGCACTCCAAGTCCCTTGGATGGCCCGGGTCCCGCGTCCGGGACGTCCTCCACCAGGTCCGTCTCCAGGACCACGTCCTTGTCCACCACCGGTTCCGGCCCGACGAGCGCACATTGGCCTTTCACCAGGCCGCATTGCGCCTGTTCGCACCACTGGAAGTGCCAGGGCTCCGGGACTGGGCATTCCTCCTGCCGCAACCACTCGACCGAGACGCAAGCCGCCTGGCAGATCGAGCACTCGCATTCGCTCACGGTTTCCGCTGTCGCATCGGCCATCGTGGTCTCTTGCCCGTCCGCAAGCGGCGCAGTCGAGTCCGCCTCCCCCGCCTTGTCCTTCCCCCCGCACGCGGCGAGCGTCAGCCCGCAGACAACGAGCAGCCCTGTTCCCCATCTTTCCATGATTCCGCCTCCACCGAACACCGGAGATCGTATGAAGAAACGCGGGGTAGGTCAACCGCGTGGAAAACCTGGTCGGCTATGCCGACGGGAGGCCCCCCTGGTGGTTCCACCGCGCGGCTCAGATCCAGGTCTTCGGCCTGAGCCTTGTGGTGCCTCGTCCGGCCAGTGGTTGGACGAGCTGCCGTCGCCGGGTCCTTGTCATCGTCATCTGGCCCTGTCGGTTCATGCTGCCGACGACGTCTGCGCCGCAGTAACGGGGATCGGAGCGGACGAAGCATACGACCGCTCCGGCCGCTCCAGGTGGGGCTACACAGCCCCAGGCGATGCTGCCGTGCAGCTACTGGAGGAAACGGTTGCAGCCTATGTCGATGACATGAAGAGGAAGCTGCAACTCGGACTCGCCCCCCAGGCCGAGGCGATGTGCCGGGGCATCGTTATCGGTCTTCGGCGGGCAGATGAAGAGAAGAAGGTGGGGAGAGCGCTGGAGTGTGCACCGGACTTCCCCGGGGAGCACGCCGGCTCAGTGGTTGCGGAGTTCCTGCGTGAGGTGCCGCCTGAGGGTCGCAGCGAGGTCCGGGACCGGTTGCTGCTTGCACTTGACGAGGATGTTCCCGATTGGTCCAGCTTCCTACGGCGGACGACCGAGGCAGCCCTCGCACGAAGGCGATAGCCGGGCAATTCATCTCGATTCCATGATCAAGTGATGGGACTCTGGGCCAGCGGCGCGGAGACGAATCATGAGGACTGGAGTGTCTCCGAAATCAGGAGGCCTGCGGTAGAGAAGTTCGAGTAACGCGCGCATATGCGTGTGTGGCTGAAAAACTCGGGGACCGGGGCAGGCGCAGCCGGTGCTCATTCGCACGGCGACTGCTCCGCGCTCACCCAGCCGTCGGGCACGCACGAGTCGGGAAACACGAACCACTTCTCGGGCTCGTCGGCAGGGTGCGCCCACGTCACGACCGTCATGCAGGCGAATGCAACCACCTCCCCGTCATCGACCTTCCCTGCAGTCCAGCAGCCGGCGTACTCGCTCTCGCCCCACGTGCAGCCATCGAGCAGGGGTGCTCCGAAGATCGGGAAGCCGTGCTCCGCAACAACGCGTCCGGCCGCGTCATGGGCGCGGTCGAACCGGGAATCGCGGTCGAGCAGAGGGAGGAGCGGTAGGCGGGACTACTCGTTCGGACGCTCATGTCCAGCCTGCCATTTCTGCTTGTGCGGCCGGTCGGATCTGCCCAGATCATCGATGCCGTGGCCGTCGATGTAGAGCCAGGTGAGCGGGACGATGAGGCGTAGTGCGGACCTACCGGTAGGCCTCGCGGCGGTGGAACACGTGGACAACCTTCACGAGCCCCGCCGGGTCATCGATCTGGTACAGGGCGCGCCAGTCGCCGACTCGGATGCGCCACGTCTCTGGGTGGACGTTGACCAGCTTCCGGCTGCCCACGGGGCGCGGCTCCTCGGCCAGACCGAGCACCGCTGTCTTCATACGGGAGACCATGTTGTTCGGGAGCTTGCGCAAGTCCTTGATGGCGTTGGGGAGGATCTCGACGCGGTAGCTCACCCGTTGAGCCCTCGCTCGCTCTCCAACTCAGCGAAGACGTCTTCGGCAGGGCGCCCGCTCGTCTCGTTCTCACGTTGCTTGCAGATGACCAGCCCGTACAGGTCTTCCTTGTCATCCTCGGGCAGTCCGGGGAACAGGGAGTCCAGCAGGCCCCGGATCTCCTCGGGCTCCATGTGGGTGATGAACCGGGCGAGATGGTCCATGCGGGCACGGACCTCCTCGTCCCGGACTTTCCTCGCCGCCGCTCTTGGCATGACTACCACCTCCGGGAGGCCTCGCCTCCAAGACCAAGATACCACTTGGTCCTTTGGTCTTCAACGGTTAGGAGGCTGCCCAGAATTACTTCGCCGTTACGACCGCATCCACCGGACGTCTGGCGGCTTACGTCCGCGCTCGCTCGGTCGCCGTACCTCCTGGTACGGCTCGGTCGGTCGCTCCGGGCGCGCTCGCCATTCGTCCCGACGGCTGCGGCCTCACTTGGCGAAGCAATTTCGATCAGCCTCCTTAGCTGCTTTTCGGGCGTGCTCCGCAGAGCACTACTGAAGGAGGCCGACGAGCTTCCCCCACTGGTTGCAGGCCTTCCCCTCCGGGCAAGTGCCGCACGTCCCCCCGCATCCGTCATCGCCGCATTCCTTGCCGACGCAGCTGGGAGTGCATTCAATGCATGCAGCGAACTCGGCACCGCAAGCCTCCCATGCCTGGTCAAGACAGGGGTCATCTCCTTCGGGGCATTCGAAGTAGCCGCCCAGCTCGAGGCAATCGATGAAGTCGTCCCACGTCTGTTGCGCTTCGGTCGTGCTGGAGAAGTAGCAGAGACCAAAGCAGGAGGAATCCCCGCCGGCCGGGCATTCCTCGATGCAGTTCCACAGGCCGGTGCTTGCCGGCCAAATCGGCCATGTTTGATCGTCGCTCAACACGACGATGTTTAGCATGACGGAGCGGCCGGAGACGGCTGTCGACGCGTTGGGGCTCGGCATTGTCCGGGGCCAGGTCGGAAGACACGCTGGAAGTCCCGGCACGTCGAGACGGCGGCATGAGCTACCCGCCCGACCGGACCACGCCGGCCATGACCATGGCGAGGGCACCGATGTCGTAGGGTTTGCGGACGAACGCGGCGAAGCCATACTCCAGGGGGTTGGACAGGACGGGGTCGCTGGAATAGCCGGTGGAGACGATGGCCCGGACATCGGGGTTGATCTTCTGGAGCTCCCGAAGGGTGTCTTTGCCGCCCATTCCTCCGGGGATGGTCAGGTCGAGGATGACGACGTGGTAGGGTCTGTCCTCTTGGAGTGCCCGGCGGTACAACTCGATAGTCTGGGCTCCATCACACGAGACATCCGGGTCGTATCCGAGGATGTTGAGCATGTCGCGGGCCACCTCGCGGATGGCCTCCTCGTCGTCCATGACGAGGACGCGGCCGCTCCCGAGGGGCAGCTTGCCGAGAACGGGCATCTCAACGTTCCGTTCGCCGTGGGATGCGTGCAGCCAGAAGCGGAACACGGATCCCCGCCCCACCGCGGATTCCACTTCGATGTGGCCCTCGTGCTTTTTGATGATGGAGAAGCAGACTGCGAGGCCGAGCCCGCTGCCTTTGCTCTTGGTGGTGAAGAAGGGGTCGAAGATCCGGGGCAGGTTTTCCGCCGGGATGCCGATTCCGTGGTCCGTGACGCTGACTTCCACATACTTCCCTGTCGGCAAGGGGAGCGGGCTGGTCGAGGTCAGGAGGCGGTTCCGGGCTGCCACCAGGATCGTTCCCCCCTCGTTCGAAGCCTGGTCTGCGTTGAGCACGAGATTCTGTACGACCTGGCCGATCTGCCCTGCATCCACGTTGGTTGGCCAGAGGTTGTCCTCGATGTCGAAGTCGCAGCGGGTGTCCGCTCCGCGGAGTGCGAACGCTGCGGCCTCGCGGAGGATGCTGTCGAGCGTTGCGGTACCGCGTACCGGTTCTCCGCCGGAAGTGAAGGTCAGAAGCTGGAGCGTGAGATCCCGGGCCCTCGCCACAGCGGCCTCGGCCTTCTGGAGCCGCCCGTCGGACGCTTCTCCGCCGGCCGGCAGGCTGTGACGTGCCAACGACACGAATCCGAGGATGGCCGACAGCAGATTGTTGAAGTCGTGGGCGATGCCTGCGGCCAGCACCTGGACCGTCTGGAGCTTCTGGATTCGGGTCATCTCCGCTTCCACTTTCCGTTCCTCCGTGACGTCGCGAAAGACAAGGACCGCGCCGCTGATTTCGCCGTCTTCAGCACGGATCGGGGCGCCACTGTCCGCGATCGCCCGGCGGGTTCCGTCCCTGGCAACGAGGATCGTGTGGTTCGCCAGGCCGGACACGGTACCGGTATCCAGGACCCGGGTTGCGGGGTTCTCCACCAATGCTCCGGTCTCTTCGTGGACCAGGTGCATGACTGCGTCGAGGGGCCGGCCGGCGGCCTCTCGCTCGGTCCACCCCGTCAACGTCTCCGCAACCCGGTTGATGAAGGTGACACGTCCCTGGGCATCGGTCGAGACGACCCCGTCGCCGATGCTCCGAAGTGTGACGGAGAGAAGCTCCTTTTCGTGGAAGAGCGCTTCCTGGGCCTGACGGCGCTGCATGACCTCGGCCTGGAGGGCTTCGTTGGCGCCGCGCACTTCGGCGTCCCTGGACTCGATGGCCAGGAGCATCCGGTTGAAGGTGGATGCCAGGACTCCGATTTCGTCGTCGCTCGTCGTGGCGGCCCTCTGCGAGTAGTCCCCCTTTTCGAGCACGGTCCTGGCAGTCTTCGTCAGCGCCAGGATCGGCCCCGAGACGCCCCGCTGCAGACGCGATGCAGCGAGCCACGCCAGCAACATGGCCACGAGCATGATGAACGATGCGCCCAGGAGGTTCCGGACGAAGACCAGCCAGCCTGCGCTGAGATCGTCCTGGATGTGGATCGTTCCCAGCACCTTCCCCTGGTGTCGGATTGGAGCGAACAGGAGCAGACGTCCATTCTCGAAGAAGCTGCCCGATTCCCGGACCGGCGGCGGATCTCCGGGCAGCGGATTGCGTTGCCGCCGATACTGGGCAAACAGGTTGCCCTCACGATCGTAGACGCAGCCCAGCACGACCGAGGGGCGGGTCTCGAGCGACAGGAGAAGACCTTCGACGTCCTCCGGGATTCCGAAGGACAGGGCAACCGTGGAGTTGTGCGCAACAATGCGGGCGAGGCTCGACAGATCTTCAGCGGCTTCCCGCCGGTAGTCCAGGATGCTGAAGACGATGAATGCCACGCAGGTGAACGCCACGACGGTGACCGACCCCAGCATGATGATGGTCATGAGCCGTACGCGGATCGTCCTGCGGATCGCTGGAGTGACCGTGCCTCCAGAGGCAGGATTGGTATCCATCTGCTAGTCCTCCTGCCGCCGGAGAACCCGGACCGCGTTGCGCAGGATCTGCGAACTCAGTCGAAGTCCGGCTTCCTCGACGGCATCGTAGTTGACCTCCCACCGCACCTTGCGGTTTCGGACCACCAGGTTGATGATTCCGCCCGCTTCCACGAACCCTGACGTTTCCGAGACCGTCAGAACCGGGTATTTCCGGACTTTCTCCAGGACGTCCCGCACCGATTCGCTCTCTGAGCGCGCGACAAAGAGCAGTGCGCACTTCCGAAGCTCTTGCGCCGAGGCATCACGGGCGAGACGGTGCACCTTGAGCACGCGTCCCGACGATCCGACGGGTCTGCCCTCCACCGCTTCGAAGAAGCTGCCGAAAGGGTCCTTGCCCAGGATGCAGAGGCTGGCGACCTTCTCCTCACCGGCCTTTTCCGGCAGGCCGACGAAATCAAGGAACTTGTAGAGGAATGCCGCCTTGACGCGGTATTCGCCGGCGGGTTGGCCCTTGCTGTCGGCAAGCACGTCGAGGGGGGCGAGCAGCAGCTTCGCCACCAGTACCAGGCCGAGGAGTGCCCCGCATCGGTTCATCGTCCCACTCTAGTATTGCAGCTCCAACCCGCCGATGACTCGCAGAGGATCCTGCGGTGCCCCGGTGAACTGGTCGCTTTCGTTCGTCACGTGCTCGTAGCGTGAATCCAGCAGGTTCTGGAATCTCACCCAGGCCGACACGCGGAATCGGTCGATGGCCACGATCCGGGAGTAACGCAGGTGAAGATTGAGCACGGTGCTTCCGGGCACGGCAAGTGCATTGCCCTTGTCATCCCGCTGCACGGGGTGGAGGCTCTCGGAGCGGTTGATCACGCGGGTGGAGAGGGACAGCCCCTTCCAGGCCAGATCGAGACCGCCCTTCACCGTGTGGGTGGCGTTGAACGGCAGCGGCTCGCCGGCCACTTCGCCGTCGGACCAGGTGTAGGAAACCCACGGATTCACGGTGAAGTCCGCAGGCCGCCAGATCCCCTCGACCCGTCCCGTGGCTCCATAGGCGGAGGCTTCCCCCCGGTTCACCAGCCTCTGGACCGTAGCCACCGGCCACCCCTGGAAAAGCTCGTCGTGGTTCTCGTTCACCGAGATGAGATCACGGACCCAGGTGTAGTAGCCGTTTGCCCCGACCACGATCATGTCCTGGAAGTTCTGCGAGACGTTCACCTCGACGGTACGCAGCTTCTCCGGCTCGAGGTCCGGGTTGGGCACGCGCCAGAAAGCGCTCTGGAGACCGGTGACGTTGCCGTCGTCGTCGGTAGCGGGGTAGAACGAGCCGAAGTGGTTGAACGCATAGTAGGGGGACGGGGCCAGGAAGGCCTCGCCATAGAGTGCCTTGACCCACATTCCTTCCCAGGGGGTCACAGCGAGCCCGGCCCGGGGGGCCATGTTGGTCCCCCATCGGGTGTTGTAGTCCAGACGTCCGCCGGCGGTGAGCGAGAGCCAGTCCCAAGGAGAGGATTGGAGCTCGAGGTAGGTCCCGAGGTTCTGGTAGCGGAAGTAGTAGAAGTCGGTCGGGACGGACAAGTCGTTCCCTTCCGCATCGGTAACCCGGGTTCCGGGGTAGACGTGTCCTTGCAGGCCGGCCGGGACATCCGGGTCATACTGCTGATAGAGATCGGCCGACTTGGGCTGCCCCATGACGTCCTGGTAGGTTACACCAAGGCTTCCGGAAAGCCACCGGGCGAAGTCGTAGGACAGTCGCTCTTCCGCCAGCCAGGCCAGGTCTTCCTGGTACTTGAACCCTCCGGAGAAGTCACCGGTCGAGGCATTGTAGCCGCCGTACTCGCAGAAGCTGTTTGCGAAGCGGGACTCCGGGGCCACCTCGTAGGTGCTCACCGAGATGGAGCTGAGAAGACGGAGGCGGTCGTCCAGCTTCCGGAGCTCGTGCCGGGCGTACGCGGACTGGATGGTGTAGGCCCACTTCGCCTCGTCGATGTACAGGGAGAACTCCGGCCGCACGCCCCCCGAGCTGGTGTAGGAGTCGTAGAGGCGGTCGTATCCGACCCGGAAGTCCCCGGCATCCAGGCGGGCGCCGGCGAAGTAGGCGAGAGTCGAAGGTCCCCAGGGCTTGATCGGAACGTCAACGGTGGCCTCGGGCGGGGCGAAGGGTGATGCCCGCGCCTTGCCGTCCTTGCGGTACTGGTTGGTGTACCACGAGAACTCGTCCGGGTAGAAGTCGGGGAGGAAGGGCTCGTCCGAGTAGTAGAAGCTCCCGGTCAAAGCGAGGGAGACGTCGTCGAAGAGCTTGACGCCGGCTTCCAGGGTGTTCTCGGTGGTGTTGAACCTGCCGTAGCTGCCGGTCACCTTGATCCCCTCGGCCTCCTCGCCGTTCTTGGAGATGATGTTGACCACGCCGGTGAACGCGTCGGCACCATAGATGGCCGACGCCGGACCCAGCACCACTTCGACCCGGGCGACGTTGGCGAGCGGGTAATTGTGGCCCATGGAGTGCGGGCTTCCGGCCGCGTCATTGATGCGATAGCCGTCCCGCATCACGATGAAGCGGTTGTTCCCCGCAAGTCCTCGGAAGGTGACCATGTCCCGGAACTCAGCGATCGCCTTGCGCTGGATCTCGATTTGCGGGATGTCCTCCAGAAGGTCGGCCAGGTTGGCGTACCCCCGTCGCTGGATCATCTCCTCCGTGATCACGTGCACCGTGGAGGGAGCCATGCGCGATTCCTGAGGGCCCGCGGTCGACGTGACGATCTCGAGCTGCAGCAGCTCATCGAACGACTTCGAGAAGAGATCGACCCCCTTCTCGGACGAACGGTCCTCGTCTCCCCAGAGTGCAGGGAATGCATCGGACTTCGACGACGCGGGCGCTTCTGCCAGGGCGCTGCCCCCCCCTCCGGCCCAAACGAGCGCAGCAGCAGAGAGCAGCAGCCCCAGCTTCCGACAAGAAACCTGCACAGGCGGAGCGACCCCTGGTGTCGCGTTGGTTCCCAACCGCATGGTCCACCTCCTTTCCTCGGTCAAGAGTATGCGGCCTCCCGTCAAACGTCGGTTCCCACATCACCGATTGTCCTTGGCCCGGCTCTTCCAAATCCAGTATCCCGCAGACCGAGAGCGGAAGTCAAAGACTTCGTCAGCGATGATCCGCGACAGGCTGGCGGACGTGCAGGTTCCCGCATGCGGTAGCCACGTGCTTTGCTGAGGACGGCGCCGGGTCACCCGGCAGCGAGTGGATGGCTGGACGCGGAGGCGGAGGCAAGCGAAAAAGATGAACAGGCGAGAGGCGGAGTTCAGTCGACGGGGTGGTTCTGGCTTGGGCCGATTCGTGGGGGTGGGGGTGCTGTTGTGCTTCGCCGCAGTTCTTCGGGCCGATGCCGACGGCCGCTACCGGTGCTGGTGACCCTGCGGGAGCCTCCTGCAGTCGACATGGCGAATTGCCCGACGCTCGCTGGTGTCGCGGAGGGGCATTCCCCGCAGAACGTCTGCTCCAGATTCAGAATGGCCCGCAGATCTCCGGATCTCCGCCGAAGTAGCCCTCCTTGAAGTCCGGCTGGATGGCGTAGCCACCGTCCTCGTCGGTGACGGGCGTTACGTCACCGGTCGGCCAGTCGATGCGAAACACGGTCCAGATGTCGAACGGAGCCAACTGAACGTCGCTGACCTCGAACACAAGCTGCCCCGAGAGGAACAGTCTCACCGTCGCCCAGGCGCCACCTGCTCCGTGGTCGTCGTAGTAGTACACGCCGACGAGGTAGGCGAGAGCCTCCGGGTTGTCGAAGGAGATGACTTCAGGCCCGGTCCCCTCCTGGTCGTTGAAGAGCATCATGGGGTCGTCACCGGGACCGGGTTCGCCCCAGTCCGGATTGGGGTTGAACCAGAAGCAGTTCGCATCCACGTCCATCCAGCAGTCCGGCTGGCCGTCGCCGTCATGGTCATAGCCGAACCCGAACGGGTGTTGGAGGTGCAAGTCCAGGTCCGCCCCCGGCCCGACGCTCGGGTCATCGGTGTCCGAAGGAGTGTGCCAGAACAGCTCGATGTGGATGTGGGCCTGAGGGATCACCCAGACCTGGTATTCTGCGGGGAAGCAGCTGGGCGTGTTGCTCTCGTCGTAGACAACGAGATAGAAGGTGTAGATGCCCGCCAGGTCCACCAAGAACGTGGGATCGGCGACACTGGCGGACGGCTCGAACTGAGCGGCCGAGCCCTGAGGCCGAGCTACATCCCACTCCAACTTCGTGATGGCTCCTTCCGTCTCGCATCCCTGGTAGCTCTTGTTGCCGCTGAGGTGGAGCACGGTTCCCGGGACGACCTCACTTCCCTCCTGGCACTGGATCACTGCGACGGGCGCTTCGATGGTCACGCCCGCTCCGTGCACCTGGATGCTCTGAGGGGACTCGCCGGCATTGCTGCCGACCAGGACAGCAGCTTTGAACAGGACAGGTTGGCCGGCATCGTCGACCGGACTGGGCGAGGTCGGAGCGAAGACCACCTGCACGGAGATAGCTGCCCCGGCCGCAATCGTCAGCGGTACGCCCAGCGTCGGCTCATGGGCAAGTCCGGAAAGGTCCAGCGAGAAAGCAGGGTGCGACTCGGGAGAGAGGCCGATATCGTACACCTCGAGGGGAGCCCCCCCGCACGATTCGATGGCAAGCACGAGGGTCTTCTCACCCATGCACTGCACGCCGCCGAAATCCAGTTCTCCGGGGCTCGCTGCGATGCACGGAACACCCACCAACTCTGGGCTGACCCCATCGGTCGTCGGCATGACGTCGTTCTGCCCAGTCACGTCCGGGAACAGTCCGTCCGGTACAACGGCTGGAGTTCCTTCCGGGACGTCAAGACCCGCCGAGTCGGTCGCCTCCTGCTCGGAGCCGCCACCTGACAAAGGGCAACCGGATAGCGCCAGGGCCACTGACACGAAGAACAACGGAGCGAGCGCTGATCGCATGTGACCCTCCTCCTCGCCCGCTACTGTGGGCGCCAAGCAATCTCGTAGAAGTGGTCGAAGCCTTCCGGCGTGATGTCCGTCATCTCCCCGGTTTCCAGTTACGGGAACGCACAGACGCATTGGCCCTTCGGTCCGCACTCGGCCCCCCAGCCACACTTGCCGCAGCTTCCGCCGCAACCATCCGCGCCGCACTCCTTTCCCATGCAGTTCGGCATACAGAACATCATCTGGCAGTCCGCCTCGCATGACCATGGCTCGTCGAAATAGGGGTAGATGCAGCGAACGCAATGGCACTGGCCGTCCGCACCGCACCCCTGGATCATGGTCGAGTAGTTTGCCTGAACTTCGATATCCGGGCAGGTGCCGCAACTGCCCCCGCAGCCGTCATCTCCGCATTCTTTGCCTTGGCAGTTGGGTTGGCAGACGTCCGGTCCAGCAGTCTGGTCGGTGCTGTCGACGATGTCCGCGTCTGGCGTCTTCGCGTCGTTCTCCGCGACGCAGGTATCCGCGGCGACGAGGTCCTGTAGACCGACATCCGTCTTGTGGGCAACGTCGGGCAGGCTGGCAGCGTCCGCACCCGTGGGAACGCGCTCCACATCACCAGCCCCCGGCGATGGCTGCGGATTCGACTCGGTGCAGCCGACGGTCCAGAAAGCCACCAGTAGACCGGCAGTCAAGATCGGCATCATTCGTTGAGGCAAGGCGGACCGCAGGCACCGCATGGGCATCTCCATGATTTCAGCCGCTGCAATCATGGTACTCCCTCGAAAATCCAACTACAAGGAACCGCTTGGGCCGCGTCAACC
>VGRX01000103.1 GCA_016875215.1 Deltaproteobacteria bacterium | reverse complement strand
CCCCAACCTCTGCACCGACGACTCCTGCGATCCGACCAAGGGGTGCCAGTACGCACCCAACACCAACCCGTGCAACGACAGCGATGCCTGCACCCTGACAGATGTCTGCTCCGGAGGAAAGTGCGCCGGCTCCGGCAAGCTCGAGTGCGGTGACGGCAATCCGTGCACCAACGACTCCTGCGAGCCGGCGGTCGGGTGCCAGAACATCCCCAACAACGCACCTTGCGACGACATGGATGCCTGCACGTCGGGTGACTATTGCGCCGCTTCGGTGTGCCTCTCCGGCAAGAAGGTCACCTGCGACGACAGCAATCCGTGCACCGACGATTCCTGCAACCCTCTCTCCGGATGCGTATTCAGCCCCAACACCAAGGTCTGCGAGGACGGCAACGCCTGCACGTTCGGCGACAAGTGCTCGGGAGGGAGCTGCAAAGCGGGGCAGCTCAACGACTGCAACGACTCGAACCCGTGCACCGAGGACGTCTGCAACTTCAACTCCTGCCTCCATCCCTTCCTCGAAGGAGGATGCGAGGACGGCAACCCGTGCACCATCGGGGACAAGTGCGGCAACGGGACGTGCTCCGGCACCCTGGTCGCCAACTGCGGCTGCCACAGCCTCAAGCTGGACGGAACGTCGGGCCGCGGGCGGGTTTCCTACGCGACCCAACTCAATCCGACCGGCCCCTTCACCGTCGAGGCCTGGGCCAAGGCCGACCAGGTCGGGGACTACTCGATCCTCTCACGTTGGACCGGGCCGGGCTCGTCCCAGCGGACGTTCCGCCTGCGCATCAACGCGGAAGGAACGCTCCAATTCGGGCTGATCGTCCAGCCCACCAACGGTGCTCCCCAGGAAGTCACGGTCTCCAAGTCGGGGGTGAACCTGGTCGGCGCCTGGCACCACGTAGCGGGCGTCTACAGCGGTTCCCAGGCGCTCCTCTACCTCGACGGAGCCCTGGCAGGCTCGGCTTCGGCCACGGGAACCCCCGTCGCCAGCAACGTGCCCCTGTTCATCGGGGCAGCCTTCAACCCGGACAACAACTCCCTCCATCGCTACTTCCGAGGGACCCTGGACGAGATTCGCATCTCCAGCGCCGCAATCTACTCCGGCAACTCCTTCGTGCCTGCTCCACGCCTGGCGGTCACCGCGAACACCATCGCATACTGGGGAGCGGATCAGGACCAGTTCACGACCCTGTTCGATACCGGCGCCAGCTTCCTGCACGCGGCCCTGAGCGGAGGGACCACCTGGTCGACCGATACTCCGGCAACCGTCTGCATCCCCCAGCCCGATTTCCCTCCTTCGACCCCGGGAGTGGCCATCACTCCCCCCAACCCCGCAGACGCAGATGACCTCAAGTGCGTGATCAATACCCCCTCCCAGGACATGGAGAAGGACCCCATCACCTACCAGTACCAGTGGTTCAAGAACGGCGTACTGCAGGCAGCATACACCACCGACACGGTACCCGCCTCCGCCACCTCACCCTGCCCCACGTGGCAGTGCAACAACTGCGAGAGCTGGACCTGCCGCGTCACCCCGTTCTCGGATGGAACGCCCGGGTATCCAGGGGAGGCCAGCGCCACGGTCGGCACGCTCCAGTGCAAGCCGTGCGACGGCTCGGTCCACGCAAACCACTGCTACAAGTACTACGCCTCCACCGACAACTGGGGGGCGGCAGCAGTCGTCTGCAACAACTGGGGCGGCTACCTCGCAGTCGTCACCGGAGCGGGGGAGAACCAGTTCGTGGACAGCATCTGCGCAGCGAACTGCTGGCTCGGCGCCTCCGACGCCATCAACGAGTGGGTCTGGCTCTGGATCACCGGCGAGCCGTGGGGCTATGCCCCCTGGGCCCCCAACGAACCCAACAACCAGGGCAACGAGGACTGCCTCATGATGTGGTCCAACGGGACCTGGAATGATGCCGGCTGCAACGGCTACATGCCCTACGTCTGCGAGAGAAACCCGTAGATCAGTACCTGGGCTTGATCTCCAGCTCGAACATCTCGGCAAGCTGGGCATTGACGTCCACCAGCTTCAGCTTGTGGTTGTGGCAACCCCGTCGCGAGCACCCGTGCACCATGCCCCCCTTGGGCAGGCGCAGCACGAACATCGGCGCGGCGCAGAACATGCAGCGATCCTCTTCCGAGCGCAGGCTCACCAGGCAGGTCGGACAGCTCATGTCGTAGACCTCGCCATCCTTGAGCTCGACCGTGCAATGCACCTCGTGGTTCCCGTAGAAGGGATGCAGGTGCAGCTCCCCCTTGCCCGCCGACGACGCCACCGCCACCCGGATCGACGGGCTGTCTCCCATCGGGTGCGACGGATCCATCAGCGAATGCCCGTTCGGGCAAACCGCCTGGCGGATGCACAGTGATTCGGGCGGCACTTCCACGGTCAGCTTTTCCATCCTGCAATCCTCCCGGGCCAGGGGACCTCTCATACCAGAAACCGACGCCGAAGATCAAGCGGACGTGGCCCTCTCCAGCCGCTTCAGGATGGAGAACACGAAGGTAGCGGACAGAAGGCAGCAGACCACGAAGACCAGCCATACCGCCCACAAGGGGAACCGGACCCACATCGAACTGCCCACGAACAGAAGCTGGTTGCCCAGCGCGGTCGCACCCAGCCATCCCCCCTGCATCAGCCCCTGGAACCTGGGCGGCGCCACCCGCGACACGAAGGAGATCCCCATCGGGCTCAGGAACAGCTCCGCCACCGTCAGCACCAGGTACGTGTTCACCAGCCAGAACGGAGACACTCGATCCGGGCTCGGCATTCCGCCCAGCTCCACCGGCGACGGCAAGGCGAGCGACCCGACCAGCAGGATCACGAATCCCAGCGCAGCAAGCACCATCCCGATGCCGATCTTGCGGGGCGTGGAGGGCTCTTTCCCCCGCTCACGCAACCACGTGAACAGCCCGACCACCACCGGAGTCAGCAGGACGACCAGGTACGGGTTGAACTGCTGGAACACCTCGGCCTCGATGGGGCTCGAGGCCGGGTAGGTCCCGTACAGCAGCCAGGCTCCGATGCATGCTCCGCCCGCCAGGACCAGACCGCCCACCCGCTTCATTCCGGACAGGCTCCGCCCCACCAGGAAGACGCACCCGATGATCGCGGCGGCCAGCAGCAGCAGGCCGCGGATGTCGAACACGAAGTAGGTCAGAGGATCGACCGTCTTGACCGTGTAGTCCCTCGCGAAGTACGTCAGCGTGAGCCCGTTCTGGTGGAACGACATCCAGAAGAAGATCACGACGAGGAACACGAGCCCCAGTGCCACCAGCCGCCTCTTCTCCTCTTCCGGGGCCATGGAGCGGGCCGCCTGCGCCTCCTGCTTGCGCCGGTCGGGCAGGTGCGACTTGAAGATCAGGTAGGTGGCCAGCGAGACCAGCATCGCCACCGCAGCGATTCCGAACGCGTAGTTGTACCCGGTCGAGAAAGCCCCGACATACTTCTGAGCGAACAGCGCCAGGTCCGCCACCTGCTGCCCCGACACCTTGTCCGCCAGGGTCTGGAGCGCGGCCGTCTCCTTGAGGGTCCCCGCCACCATCTGGTTGCAGAGAGAGGGCAGGTCCGCATCATAGGCGAACCCCTGCGTCCCCAGGTACCAGTTCCGGACCAACCGGGCCGCGTTGGGTGCAAACATGGCACCGATATTGATGCCCATGTAGAATACGCTGAATGCCGAATCCCGCAGCCCCGCATACTTGGGGTCGTCATACATCTGCCCGACCAGGGCCTGGAGGTTCCCCTTGAACAGTCCGTTGCCCAGCGCAATCGTCCCCAATCCCAGCAGGGCGACCGGCAGCCCCATTCCGGGAAGCGTCAGCAGCGCGTAGCCGATGAACATGATGACGATTCCCGTCTGGATGGTCCCCTTGTAGTTCTTCGTCCTGTCCGCAATCAGCCCGCCGACCAGCGCCAGCGCGTAGATCAGGAAGTAGAAGACGCTGTAGACGAAACCTGCCTGGTCCTCCGCCAGCCCGTAACGGGCCTGGAGGAAGAGCACCAGGATCGCCATCATGGTGTAGAAGCCGAACCGTTCCCCCATGTTGGCGAAGAACGCGACCACGAGTCCCTTTGGATGTCCCTTGAGCATCTGGCCTCCTATGCGCACGCGGTGACTGTCGGCACTCTAGCATGGGGGCCTTCCCCTGGCAACACCGCCAGCGGAATCGGTCCTACCTGGGGATCGGAGCGGTGCGCCAGCGGCGAGATGGGTCCAGGCTCAGCCTGGGGCGGCCGCTCCGAGCTGGGGTTCTCGGAGCGGCCGTCCGGTCGGGGCTCGGCGGGTCAGGAGGGAACCACGAGCACCTGAGACGTCCTCTTGAAACCCGCCGAACGAAGAATAATTCCCGGTTTCGGAACTTCCCCGCGGCTGCGTTGTCAGTGGGCGGCTTTTCCAGCAGGCCGACCGCTGGCAATCGGCAGGGACCACATGGCGCACGACTCGACCCAAGAGCTTCTCCGACTGGCCCGCCAGTGCATTGGTGATGGGCGCGTTGCCAAGGCCCGGGAGACGCTCGAAGAGATCTACTGGTCGCAGGAATCGGTGGACCCGGAGGTGGCCACCCTCCTGTGCGAAGTGGCCCTCATCGAGGTCAACCTCGAGGCCGCTGTCTACTGGGCGTCGGAGCTCGCCCCCCTGGTCAACCGTCCCGGAATGGGAGGGGAGACCCTGCTGGAGCGGCCGCTCCGTCGGGCCGCTGCCAAGCTCCCCCTGCGCGATCAGGTCGTCTGGTGTGAGCGGCTCGAAGCGTTGCTTCCCGGTCACCTGGGCGTCCGCCGGGAGCGGAAGCGGGTTGCGGAGGAGCGCAAGCGCCTTCACCGCCCCGTTCTCCAGCGCTCCAAGGGATTCCGCCGACAGCGCCGATACGCGGATGCTGCACAGACCATCGAAGCCGCTCTGGAAAGCTGGCCGGATGATGCCTGGCTCCTCAACGAGCTGGCGCAGATCCGCTTCGAGGAAGGGCGGGTCGACGATGCCGCCCAGCTTCACGAGAAGGCCCTGGAGGTCCGGCCCAATGATGCCTGTGCGGCCAACAACCTGGGCAAGATCGCCCTGGCGAAGGGTGACCGGGCTGGAGCGCGGGACTGGTTCCGCTCCGTGCTGGACGGCCATCCCGCCGACCTCCATGCCATGTGCGGCCTCGGTCGGTGCGCTCTGGCCGAAAACGACGAGGCCGGGGCACGGCGCTGGTTCGAACGGGTTCTCGAGCTCCGGTCCGACGACCCTGCTGCCCGCATGGAGCTCAAGCTGCTGGACGAAGGGAGGGAGCGGCTGGCCTTGATCGAGGAAGCCCGCGGCCAGCGCCGCCGCGGCCGGTACCGCGATGCCCAGGCCACCCTGCTCCGGGCGTTGGCCACGGACGTGACCCACGCCGAAGTCCTTTCCGAGCTGGGGTGGACCTGCCTCGAGTGGGGACGGGCCGAGCAAGCCTGCAAGTGGTTCGGCAAGGCGCTGCGGTACAACCCGACCCACGTCGGCGCCGGCGAGGGGCTCGAACAGTGCCGACCGAACGGGGAACCCGAGCAGCTCGACGGTGCCCGCCAGCCGCCGGGGGCCCTGGGGCCGCTAGGCATCGCTGCCCGGTACTGGCCGGGCCACGATGCGGTCCTCAACGAGCTCGGCCGGCTTTCCGGCGACGGTCGCCTGGAACTGCCCGAGCCGGCCGGGTTCCCTGGCGACGCTGCTCCCGCCGGACCCTGCGCAACTCTCGTGGGGAACGGCCGGTCGTGCGCGCTCGCCGGGCGCTTCGAGGAGGCCGAGGGCTGGTTCCGGAAAGCCGTCGCCACCGCCCCGGACCAGCCCGGTCCGCTCGTGGCATCGGGCGATCTGGCCCGCCTCCGGGGCGACCTGCCCAGGGCAAACCGCTTGTACCGGTAGGCCCTGCAGGTGCACCCTTCCCACGCTCGGGCCCTGCTCGGTCTCGCCATGGTCGAGATGAAGCGGCGTCATTTCCGCCAGGCACGATCCTGGATCGAGGCCGTTCTCGATCGCGACCCCGCTCATGCCGCGGCGTCCGCTGCGCTCCAACGGCTGCAGACCGAGGAGGAGGTCCTCCTCGTGGTGGGGCGGTCCCGGAGCCTCCGTTCCTCCGGGGACCTCGAGCAGGCCCGCCGCAAGGTGCAGCGGGCCATGACGACGTTCGGGGAGCACCCCGACCTCCTGGTGGAAGGCGCCCTCGTGTCGGCAGGTCTCGAGGCCCGGGCCCAGGCCTTCGAGATGCTCCGCCGGGCCCTCTTCCTCGAACCGGACAACCAGGCGGCGCTCAACCTCCTGGCCGTCTTCCACCTGGAGTCCCCCTGTCCCGGCGCCACCGATTTCGAACAGGCCGAACGCTGGCTCCGCAAGGCGCTCGACCTCCGTTCCGACAACACCGTGACACTCGGCAATCTCGGGCGCCTCGAGCTGGCCCGCAACCGGCCCGCCGAGGCCGCTGCCTGGTACCGCCAGGTGCTGGCCGTCGCTCCCGATTCCCCCCGCGCGCTCGAAGGGCTCGGCGAGGCCGCTTTCCGGCAGGGGCGCCTGGACCAGGCCCGCCAGTGGCTCGAGAAGGCCTGGTGGGCCGATGACAAGGACCGTCCGCGGCTCCTGACCGCACTGGCCCGGGTCTGTACCGCCTCGGGGGATACCGCAGCGGCAAGGCAGCACCTCCGGTCCGCGCTCGAGCTTGCCCCGGACGACGTGCGGGTGATGACATCCCTGGCCTACGTCGCGCTCCTGGAGAACGAGTTGGACGAGGCCGAGCGCCGACTCGACGCTGCCCGCCAGAAACGGCCCGACGACGAGCGGGTTCTGCATCTCCTCGGCCGCGTGGCCCAGGCCCGGGGGGACTACGCTGCGGCCCGCAGGCACTACGCTGAGACCCTCTCCTTCCACCCGGCCAGCGTGCGCTCCCTTCTGGGGTTGGCATGGACCGCGTACGAAGACCGCAACCTCTCCGAGGCATTGCACTGGTTCGACCAGGTCATCCAACTCGACCCGGGAAACCAGCACGCGTTGACCGGAACCGGTGTGGTCAAGGCCCGAATGGGGGAGTACGACGAGGCGCAGGAGTGCTACAGGGCCTCGCTCCAGGCGAGCCTCCACCCGCCGGCCCTCTGGCACTGGTTCCGGGTTGCGACGCTCGAAGGAAACGTTCAGCAGCTCTCCTGGTTCCTCGATGCCGCCGCATCCACCGGGGGGGCGGCGGAGCTCGGGGCCGAGGTCTCGGCCTGGAAGGAGCGCGTCGCCCGCAGCACCAGGGTCCACAAGGAAGGTGGGGATGTCCGGGCCTTCCTCGCTGAGATCGCCCGTTCCCTCCCGCTGCGCTACCGCGCCACGGTTCCGGAGCCGTTTCCCGCGTAGCCGGTCACCGACTCATGCCAGAGTGAGAGTCCTTGCCGGATCCATTCCGGCAGCCCGGTTGGCCGGGAAGAAGGCACCGAGAAGCGAGAAGAAGAGGGCGAAGGCCACCGAGGCCGCCACCCATTCCGGGCGGAAATGGAAGAACGTGTCCGGCTGGAACGGGAAGTCGCCGATGTAGCGGTTCGCCAGGAAGTCTGCGGCCTCGGACAGCCCCAGTGCGATCGCGTTGCCGGCAGCACCTCCCGCAGCCCCGATGAGCAGCGACTCGCCCAGGAACAGGAGCCGCACGTCCATCTTGGTCGCCCCGACGGCCCGCAGAATCCCGATCTCCCGCTTCCGCTCGTAGATGACCATCAGGAACGTGTGGGTGATGTTGATCGCCGCAATGGCCAGGATGATCGAGGCCATGATGAAGAAGATGGCAATGGCGACCAGCAGCACCGTCCGGAACTTCTCCGCCTCCGCGCTGCGACGGGAGAGCTGGATGTTGAACTGCTCAAGCCTGGCCAGGACGTTGGGCAGGTGCTCGGCCCCGGCGAGCTGGAGGATGATGCTGTCGTACTGCCGTGTCGCCCCCTTTCCCTTGTATCGGGCGTTGGCCCGCTCCACGAAGCTCATCGGCATGGTCACGCCCGCTTCCAGCGCCTTGTTCGAGTAGCCGACCACGACCAGGCGCTTCTCCACCGGCGTGCGGTCCTTGACCGTGTCCTTGTAGAACGAGTGCCCGAACGTCACCGAGCCGCCATAGCCGAGCAGCGTGTCCAGCGTGCCGAGCTGGGTGCGCTCCAGCGTGCTCTTGAGCACCATGTTGAACAGCTCGAGCACGATCGGATTCAGCACGACGGGGATGGGCAGCTCGCATCTCCCCTCGCCGCGGCGGTCCTGCCAGAGGTAGCCGGGGCGGAAGTAGGATTGCACCGAGCAGTAGGTGGATGCCGGGCATCGGGCCGGCGGGCAGGTCCCGTTGGCAGCCTGGGGGGTGCCATCCTCGCACAGCCCAGGGATCTCCCCGCGCCGCAAGTCCGGGTTGGCCATCAGCTCCTTTTCCACCTGGTTCTGGACGCACCTCACGTGGGTACAGGTTCCGGCCAGCGTGCACCTGCCGGTCACACACGTGCCATCCCGGCAATCCTCGTCCGCACTGCACGACTCCGGCACGCACTCCATGCCCGCAGGACACCCGCCCGTGCACGACGGAAGGCACACCGAGACGGTGCACCGTCCCTCCTTGCATTGTCCACTCCCGCACTGCGCATCGACCTGGCATCCGGGCGCAAAGCACTGCTGTGAGCTGCCGCATTCCTCGCCGCCGGCGCACAGCTCGAGGCATCTGCCCGCCACGCAGCCGTAGCCGTCCGCACAGACCTCTTCCCCCTTGCACGGGATGTGCTCGCTGTGGTCCGCAAAGAGCGACCCGTACTCGATGGGACGGCAGAGACCCTGCACGCACTCCTCCCCCGGCGTGCAGTCCTCGGCTTCGTAGCAGCGGTGCTGGCGGCCGTAGCGGGCCTTGAGGCGGTCCTTCATGGTCTTGCCCGACCGCCTGCCGGCCGACTTCTCCAGCTCCCCCCGCAGCAGGCCGTCGTCGAGCCCGTCGAAGTAGGCCTCGAACGTGACCCCCTGGCTTCCGAAGAGCTGACCGCCCATGCGGTACGTCGCCTGGAAATGCGAGCGCAGCTTCGGGTAGACCCGTGCCACCCCCTCGATCCCCTCCAGCACCGCCACGCCCTCCGGGTTGAAGCCGATCCGCTCTACGTTGCTGCGCGTCCCCGCGATGCTCACCGAGGCCGGCTCGACCTCGATGAGATCCACCGGGTAGATCCGGTTCAGCACCTCCTCCCGAATGCCGACCGTGAGGGCGATGAAGAAGGAAAACACACTGACGCCAATGGTAATGCCGATGGTGGAGAAGATGAAATTCTTGCGGTTGCGGCGGACGTTCTGGAGGATGACAGCGGCCAGCTTGCCAGCTCTCATGCGGTCTTTTCCTCCCCGACGATGCGTCCGTCCGCGATGCGCACGATCCGATGTGCGAGCGCGGCCAGGTGCTCGTCGTGGGTGACCAGCATGACGGTCACGCCATCCTTGCGGTTCAGCTCCAGGAACAGGTTCATCACGTGCTGGCCCGAGGCCGAGTCGAGGTTGCCGGTGGGCTCGTCGGCCAGCAGGATCTTGGGACGCTGGAAGATGGCACGGGCGATGGCCACCCGCTGGCGCTCTCCGCCGGACAGGGTGTTGGGGTAGGCCGATGCCTTGTGGACGATTCCGACGCGTTCCATCGCCTCACGCGCCCGGACTCCGATCTGCCGGTGCGGAACCACGTCGCCGAAGTAGGCCGGGAATGCCACGTTCTCCTCACAGGAGAGATGCGGCAGCAGGTTGAAGGTCTGGAACACGAACGAGATGGTCCGGTTGCGGAACCGGGACAGCTCCCGGTCCTTCATCCGCTTGAGCTCCCTGCCGTCCACCACGGCCTGCCCCCGGTAGTCCCGGTCGAGTCCGCCGATGATGTTGAGGAGCGTGGTCTTGCCCGACCCGCTCTTGCCGAGGATGGCAACGAATTCCCCCGACTCGATGCCCAGGCTGGCGTCCGAGAGCACCGGCCCGGACGCGTGCGGGTCGTAGGCCTTGTGGATGGATGTGAGGCGGATCATCGCAGCACCACCTCGCCCTCGAGTCGGGTCACCTCCCCTTGGGTCGTGGCGGTCACGCGAAGCTCCAGGATCGACGACAGGACCTGCAGGAAGTAGGGGGGAAACCCCTTGCTCATCAGGTCGCGAACCAGGCGCCGGGTCTTCAGCGTCACGGTCAACGGGCCGCGTCTGCGCTCCACGAAGAGCGCTTCCGACAGCCGCTTGCGCTGCCCAAGCACGGTCCGTGCCAGCCGCGGCCCCTCGCCGGCGCCGGTCACCAGCAGCACCTCCTTCCCCAGGGACAGGACCGACACGCAGCGCCGCCCGGTCTTCTCGTCTTCCCGGCACAGCTCCTTCCCCCGCAGGTCGCCGGACGAGAGATCCGTCTCCTCCACTTCGCCGGCCAAAGCCTCGACCGCTTCCGGGGCCAGGAGATCGTCGAGCGTCGCCCCCTCCCGAAGCGTAAGCAGCAGTTCGAGGTGGAGGGCGAAGAACGGGTCTGCAGGCGTCCGGGCCTTGGCGAACGTGTCCACCGACGCGATAGGGGACAGCCCGAGGAACGCCACGGAGAACCGCGGCTCGAACCGCCCGAGGAGAAGGGCGGGATCCCCATACGCATCCGGGAGCTTCCCCTTGACCTGGCGCAGGCCCGCCCGGACCAGCGCCTGCCATACCGGCGACAGCACTCCCCACAGCGTGTCCCCCGGCAGAGCAGCCTGCATCAGCACCACGGCATCTTCCGGAACCAGGGCCTCGGGCTCTCCGTTCCCTCCTGCGACGAACGGCAGCGGGCCTCCGGTCAACGCGAGGGAGAACCGGTATCGGTCCCCCGGGATCACCACGATGTCCACCTGGCGACACGAATCCAGGAACCGGGCGAACGCACGCACCACGCCCGCAAGCGGACCTGCCGACGCGGCAAGCTCCTCACTCCGCGCATCCGGGGCCATGCCTTTCGACTCGCAGCTTGCAATCTGCGACTTGCAATCCGCAAGGTCTTCCTGCCCCCAATGGCCAGCGGCCAGGCTCCCAGCGGTCCCCTCGGCCCGGACGATCCGGACCGTCACTCGGTCGTCGGGGAACGGCTCCTGCCCTTCCCCTCGCGGCTCCAAAAGCAGCGCCGCCAGCGTCTCCATCGCCAGGCCGGCCGGCCGGTCGAGGAACACCGCCAGATTGCCTTCGACCGCATACGCCAGGCCGGATGGCAGCAGGTAGAGGTCCACGGAATCGGTCCGCACCCGGGTCGGCGTTATGCCGATGCGGGCGGCGGTCGTCTCGACGAAAGCCAGGAACGTCCGCTCATCCGCCAGGCCCGCCACCAGCACGGGACAGTCCCGGTAGACGAAGAGCAGCGGTGCGAAGGACGGATCGAGCCCCGCATGGGCCAGCAGCCCCTCGTCGGAAAGGTCCACTCCCGACGCTGCCTTCACCAGGTCGAGCACCCCCTCGGTCCCCTCGACGTTGACCACCAGCGTCAGGAATTCGTCCAGTAGCCTCCCCTGGGCAGGAAGCGCCACCACCAGGCGGGCCCCCCGGACGTCGAACCGATCCGTTGCCCGGGCGAAGCGCTCCCCATCCTTGCGGGAGCACCCTCCCGAGGCGAGCAACACCGCCGTCAGACCGGCGACTATCCCCGTCCAGCGAAACATGCGGCCAGACTAGAGCCTCAGGGGCCATGTGTCAAGGTGCTGGAGTTCGGGGCCGGAAGGTGGCAAGATGCCCGGCACAGGAGGACGGCCCCCAATGCCACGACCCACCGCCGCAGTTGCCGCAACCGCACCAGCCAATCCCATTGCACGCCTCTGGGACTGGGCCGTCGCCCGCCAACTGAGAGCCGTCGACGCGGAGTACATCGACCCGGCCAGGACCTCCGATTCGCGCATCCTCTGGGTCGTCTACTCCTCCTGCATGGCCCTGTACCTTCTCAACTACGTCGTCCTGGACTGGGATGTCCAGCACGGCGTGTCGTCCTGGCTCATCGAGAGGTTCGATCTGTTCTCGGACATGGGAAAGGGGGGAAAGGGAATCCGGTTGCGTCTTGCTCTGACCATGCGCGTCACCTGGTCGCTCGGCTGCATGATCTTCTACCTGGGCGTGCCCTTGCTGGTCGTCCCGCTGGTGCTCAGGCGGAAGCTCTCGACGCTGGGGTTGTCACCCCGCGGGTTCTTCCGTCATCTCTGGGTCTACGCGCTGCTGTTCCTGCCTGTCGGGGTCTGCGTCTGGATCGTCTCGTACCAGCAGGCCTTCCAGTCTACCTACCCGTTCTACCGCAACCCGGCCACCCTGGCCCACCTGCTGGTGTGGGAGCTGTTCTACGGCCTGCAGTTCTTCTCGCTGGAGGTGTTCTTCCGCGGGTTCATGCTGACCGAGCTCAAGCACCGGTGGGGTTGGCGGGCCATGCTGTTCATGATGACCCCCTACTGCATGATCCACTTCTCGAAGCCGGCGCTGGAGGCGCTGGGGGCGGTGATCGCCGGCAGCGTGCTCGGGGTCCTGGCGCTGCGCACACGCTCCATCTGGGGCGGCGTTGCCATCCACGTGAGCGTGGCCTGGTGGATGGACATCGCGTCCCTTCTCCAGCGGGGATGGTTCTCGAAAGGCTGAAACGGAGTCTACTCGACCTTCTTCTCTTCCTTCTTCTCCTCCAGGGCGACGACCAGCAGGAACTTGACGCCCTCGAACACCTTCGGGTCGATTCCGGAAAGCGCTCCGAGGTCGTCAACCGTCTTGAAGCCGCCGGCCTTCTGGCGGGCCTCGATGATCGCGTCGCCGTTGGCGAAGCCGAGGGCCTCGAACTGGGCCGCCCGAGCCTCGTTGATGTTGAGCTTCACCTCGATGCGGGGCAACATCTTCTCGAGCATCTTCTTCCCGATCCCCTTGACGTTCTCGAGCTCGTAGGGGGTCTTGTACCATCCCGCGGTCTTGCGGTGGTCGATGATCTTGTCGGCCATCTTCTTGCCGATTCCGGGCAGGGTGGTGAGCTCCTTGACCGTGGCGGTGTTCAGGTTGACCACGGGACCGCCCGCTGTTTCCTTTCCCGTCACTTCGCAGGGGAGCCGGCCCTCCTCCGGGACGTAGAACGAGCAGACCAGCTTGGCAAAGACCTTCTTGCCGATCCCCTTGACGTCCTTGAGCTGGTGCATCGACTTGAAGCCGTTCAGCTCGGCCCGCTTCTCCAGGATCCGCATGGCCATCTTCTTGCCGATCCCGTTCACCTTGATGAGATCGTTCATCGTAGCGCTGTTGATGTCCGTCGGTGCCGGGGCCTCCTGCGCCAGGAGCGCCGTTGCCGACAAGAGAAGCGCTGCCAGAGCCACTGCCACGATACCACTACGCATGGAACCCTCCCTCGCTGCTGGTTACGAACCACGTCCTGCCCGGCGTGCGGGTCCGAATGAACCAGCTTACCGGCACCCAATCCTTGCCCTTGAGCCTGATCATGATCCGCTTGCCGTCCGTGTAGACCCCGACGGTTCCGCTCTCGTCGGTACGCAGGATGGTGATGTCCCGATCCCGCAGCATCTTGAGCACGTTGGCATGCGGATGGCCGAACTTGTTGTTCGCCCCGGCAGAGATCACGGCGTAAAGCGGCAGCACGGAATCGAGAAACTCCTCTGACGTCGCCGTGATGCTGCCATGGTGTCCGATCTTCAGGAACTCGCTCTTGAGCACCATCTTGGCCTTGAGGATCTCCTTTTCGGACTTCGTCTCGGCGTCACCCGTGAGGAGAAAGTCGACGTCACCGTAGGTCAGCCGCAAAACCACCGAGAAGTTGTTGAGGTCGTCGTCGTAGGGTTCCCATCCCTCCTTCGGGGGGTGGAGCGCCAGGGCGGTCACCCCCTCGTCCAGCTCCACCTTGTCCCCCCGCTTGAGCTCGTGGATCGGGGTCTTGAGCTGTTCGAGCTGCGCAGCGACCTTCTTGTTGGTAGCGGACGTGTGGAAGTACCCCGGGTAGTAGAAATGGTCGACCGGGAACTCCTTGAGGATGTGCAGGAGCGACCCCATGTGGTCCATGTGGCTGTGCGTGATG
>VGRX01000102.1 GCA_016875215.1 Deltaproteobacteria bacterium | reverse complement strand
CTTCTTCACCCCACAGGTGAAAGCCGAAAACGGCCCCAGAACACATCCGGACCGCCCCTTGCGCAGCTCTCTCTATTCCGTGGAACTATTTGGCCGGACGATCAGGGGCGGCCCGGCTCCAAATTGCGCGCAGAAATGGCTTTGCTCGTTTCACACTCACAAGCATGGTGGGCCCATGGCGGCGACACCTCATGCCCCCCTCCAATCTGCCCTTGTTGCTTCTGGCCCGGGCATTGCCGGGGTCTACTGTGACCCCGAGGCGCTGCCGATGCGGGATGCCGTGGCTCTGATCCCGCCGATGACGAAGCTGGGGGATGTCGTGGAGTTCGGGACGGTGAAAGAGAAGGGAGGGGGAAAAGGACTCTCGCTCCAAATCCCGTGTTTCGAAGGGCCGTTGCATCTCCCCAGCGCTACTTCTGAACGGGGGCAATGGCATCCAGGAAGGCCAGCAGCGCCGGCACATCTCGCTCGATCGTCGACCAGACTTCCTCGATGTCCACCGTGTCATACTCGTGGATCAGCTTGTCACGCATTCCCGCAATGTGCTTCCACGGCATCCCCGGATGCTTGTCCCGGAACTGCTCCGACAGGCGCTTCGCCCCTTCACCCAGGAGCAACAACTGGTGGAGCACCGCAGACTGCGTCTTGTCGTCGTCAAGGAACTCCTGGCGTGTGGCATCTCCCTTGAATTGCAGTGCCAGGCGGGCCGCCTTCAGGAGATCGAGAAGCGTTGCGTCATCCCTGCGCATGCCACGTCTCCGCTGTCCGCAGGATCTCCTGGCGGCGGATCCAGTTCGTGGACCTCTCCACGGAGCGGCGGCTGGAGAGATCCACCTTGCGCATGAGCAAGGCCGACAGCTCCTCCTCCATCGCCACGTGGTCCAGGAGAGACCACTGCGCATCGTCGGCAAAAGTGGCAAGAACATCGATGTCGCTGTCGTCCTTGAAATCGGGTCTCAGCACCGAGCCGAACAGTGCCAGCTCGACGATCTTCCAGCGCCTGCAAAATGCTGCCAGCTTCGCCTTGTCGATTCCAGGAATACGCTCCACGACCGTCTTCCCCTCCTGCCCGAAGACTACCACACGGGGGCAGGACTGACAACAGCAGGAGAAGGCTGGGGTTCCTTCCCGGAGAACACCCGTCCAATGTCCCCTGGTAGCCGGGGGGCACGGCTGCAACCGGTCCCATCAACGATGTGCCTCGGGGGCACCTCGGTGGACGGGGGGATGAACCGGGCGATGGAAGGGGGCGTGAATGAACGGGGGCCGCAGAAGCCCGGGTCCGGTTCGCAGTCTTCACCGCACTCGCAGTAGAGCGTCAACCGCGGTCAGATACCTTCAACGAGGCCCTGGGGACGTGGGGGGAGAAGATGTAGGGGCGCGTCGGGGTCGACCTCTCCGTTGCTCGCATCTCGGAGGGCCCGAGAGAGCGCGTGGGGATCGCCTGGAAGAGTGAGGGACAGGACGGCTGCGGCTGGACTGCTGTGGGCTTGGCCGTCGAATTGGACGGCACCGCTTCGTAACGGCTGCCGTTGACAGTGCCAGGCCGGAAGATGACAATGCAGTCATGCTCGTCATGTCGGGCGTTCACCTGGCTGCAGAGGACCGCTGCCCGATGACTGAAGGACGCAAGACGCTGTGTAGGCGGGCTCTCGGGATGGCGCGGTCATGGGCCTTCGTGTTTTGGGAGACGACATGAGAACGGGAAACCTGTGCACGCTTCTTGTCTTGCTTCCGGCCTTGGCTTTGGGCGCTGCCTGCGATGGTGGAGAGGACGGAGAATCAACGGGGGAGAAAGAATGCACCCCGGCGACGACATCGTGCGATCCGCTCGCCCCTCGTGAGACATCGATCACGATCGACAAGCCGCTGGCGGTCGGCAAGGCAGCGGATGGACAGTTGTTCGTCCTGGCGGAAGACTCGGAGCACGCTGAGGAACTGGTGTTCGTTTCCGACGGCAGCACCCTGATCCGAAAGAAAGTTCTCGGGGCCGGAATCATGGGGCTCGCCGGAGAGGGGGACCGCTACGAGGTGAGCTATGCGGACGGGGACGAGGAACGCAGACTCTTCGTCGACGTGAAGCCGACCGGGGCCTCCAACATGAAGGTCTGTGACGGCGAAGCCCTGTGGGGGAAGGGGCAGGAGCCGCCGGCCGATGCCTGTCAACCGCTCACCGTCGTCGGCGAGGAGGCACTGGACGGGTACGAGGTCCAGTCCCTTCCGGGCACCATGCTCGTAGAATACTACGCCAAGGTGGCGGACGGCACGCTCATCGTGGTCGTCCGTCCTGAGCACGACTGTGGCTACGAGGACTTCAGGCTCTTCTGGGGCGAGCCCGGCAAGATGATCGAGCACAAGGTGCTCAACGTCGTGCGCTTCTCGGACGGAGGAACCACCGACATCACTTTCGAGACCTGCCAGGGAGTGGCATTCGTTCACTTCAACAACTCGCTCACTGCTGACGACGGAGTGGACTGGAGCGGCTGCTACCTCCACATCGGTGGCAGCGACGGGGACGAGATCGAGGTGACCCGCATGGGCGAAGACGCTTATGATCCGAACGGGAAGGAGTTCCTGTGTCTGTAGGGACCATCTTCAAGGAGTGATCGATGAAGAGCATTGGAGCGCGTCTTCTTCTTGTCGTGTCCGTCCTGCTTCCCGGTCGAGGGCTGGCGCTCGGCATGGAATGTACCTCCGACGCCGAGTGCGGGGATGGGGACGTGTGCGTCTCGAACATGTGTCTGAGCAACGAGTACCTCTGTACCGGGGACGCTGATTGCGACGAAATGGACACCTGCGAGCAGGAGTGCATCCTCTACGACTTCGAAAAGGACAAGTGCGCAAAGAAGGCGGGGACCTGCCAGTACAACCCCGACCATCTCGAGATCACGGCCGAGTGCGAAAGCTTCTGCACCCGCCTGGCACCGTGCTACGACAAGCCGAGCACGATCCACGTGAGCGCCTGCCCGACGGAGGGCGAAGGAGAGTGTGAGGAATCGACCGAGCAGTTCTACAAGGACATGGTCCTCGACTGCAAGATGGACTGCACCCAGATCCTGGCCGAAGGCAACACCATGTCGCAGACCTTCTCGGAGCTCATCTCGTGTTCGCTGAAGGGTTCCCTGAACACCTGCAACGATGTCTTCGATGCCTGCGAGCAGGAAGCGATGGCCTGCTTCGGACCGGGTGCTCTCTCGCCGAAGGGCTTCATGAACACCCGGGGGGCGGGTGACACGGCCCTTGCCGGAGCTGACGGCTCTGGATGCGCCGCAGGGCGCGCACCAAGGACTCCGACTGCCGTGTTGCTGCTACTTGCACTGCTGGTCGTGCTGTGGACCCTGCGTGTTGTTCCCCCCGCTGTACTGAAACTGGAAGGGGTCTGGATTCCCGGGTGGCATTGACCAGTGAAGTCGAGGCGGTCGAGATAGCGAGGTGCCTGCACCCACCTCGCTGTCCTGACCGGTGCCGTCAACGTGCCGAGGCCCGCCTGTTCGGAAAGGGGGCCGCGTCACCGTCCCGGACTCGGTCTGTGCCGCTCTGACCACCAGCTCCCGCAACCCCTCATCGCCTTGGCACGGGGTAGTCCGTGGGGTTGCCTCGAACCCTGGCCATTCCGGCCTCGACGTCACCATTGACCTCCCCCTCTGCCCTCGCTACGATCCTCGTTGTCGCCGAGAGGTGCCGTCATGGGAACGCGGAGCAAGTTGATCATCCTGATCTGCTGGATGGTGACGGTCGGGTGTGGGGGGAACGGTCACGGCGGGGAGGCAGATGTGGCCGTCGAGGCCGTCGAGTGCGTTCCGCGTTGCGGATCGTCATATGAGGGCTGGGATCATTGTGGCTCAGACGGCTGTGGTGGAACTTGCGGCACCTGCCCGACCGGGACTGAGTGCCGGCTCTTCTCAGATGAAGGCAGGAACGTCTGTGGGGTTTCTGATGCCAAGTGCCACGAGTTCTGCCTGGAACAGGGGGCGGAGTGCGGTACTCTCAGTGTGCCGTTCGTTGAGTTCGTCCACGATCGGATGTGCGCGTGCAGTTCCATTTGCTTGGAAGGTGATGTGTGCGGCGAGAGCGACGTTCCGCCCAGGCGCGTGTGTTTCAACCCTGCCACCGAGTGCCCCGGTATCTGCGCCGCGGCAGGAGCGGCTTGTGGTGAGGTGCCGACCGGACTGCAGTCTCCCAAGGAGTGCGACTGCGGTCAGTGCGCTGACGGGACGGAGTGCGAAAACGGAAAATGCATCTGCCCGCCCGACTGCCAGGGCAAGGAGTGCGGCCCGGACGGATGCGGCGGGAAATGCGGCGAGTGCGCGGTCAATGAGGTGTGCACCATCGACGCGAAGTGCCAGTGCATTGCGAGCTGCAAAGACAAGGAATGCGGGGACGATGGCTGCGGGGGGAACTGCGGTACATGCCCGGAAGGGCAGGCCTGCAACGCCCAGGGGAAGTGCGAGTAAGCATTGTCGCCGAGAGGTGCCGTCATGGGAACGTGGAGCAAGCTGATCCTCCTGGTCTGCGGGGTGGTGGCGGTCGGGTGTGGGGGGAAGGACTCGAATCCGGTAGGGACGGACGTGCGCGCGGACCTGGGGAAGGTCGAGGCCGGAGCGGAGGTGTGCCAACCCAACTGCGACGGGAAGGAGTGCGGCGACGACGGGTGCGCGGGAGAGTGCGGCGTCTCCGACGTCTGCGAGTGCATTCCCGACTGCGAGGGAAAGCAGTGCGGGCCGGATGGCTGTGGTGGAACCTGCGGGATCTGCTGTCCCGGCGTCCCTTGCCAGTATGGGATCTGCTTGTGCGTGCCCGATTGCAAGGGCAAGGAGTGCGGGCCGGACGGAGCGGGAGGCTACTGCATCGATGGGGTGAGCGGCGGAAGCTGCTGGGATCCGGTTCCGGACAACTGGGGGTGCCCGGAGGGACTCCTGTGCGACTTTGGCGCAGGCACGTGCGTCGAGAAGACCGACGGGAGCTGCGTCCTGGAGGACGGGACAGCCAAGGAGTGCGGCTCCGATGGTGCCGGCGGTACCTGCGGGAGTTGTCCGTGCGATTCCTGCAGCCCGGACGAGGTCTACTGCGATCTGGCATCGTTCCAGTGTCTATCCGACCTTGCAGAAATGGACTGCAAGTGGATCTTCGATTGCTTCGACACCTGCCCCGAGGGTGACCAGGCCTGCTACCAGAACTGCGTCAACTCGGCCTCCCTGCCGGCCCAGATGCAGTACAACAACCTGATTCAGTGCCTTTCCGATTCGGGCTACTTCGATTGCTTCGACCTCTACCCAGACGGCTCCGACGAGCAGAGCGGCTGCCTCGAAGAGAGACTGGCACCGTGCCAGCAGGTCTACGACGAGTGCTTCCACCCCGGTGACTTCTGCGAGGAACTGAAGGACTGCTTCGCTGCCTGTCCGGTGGTGCCCGAAGGACAGCCCAACCCTTGCATCTCCGACTGCTGGACATTCTACGTCGACGACAACCATGTCGTTGAGTGTCTCGATGCCAACGGCTACTTCGACTGCGCACCGGATGACGAGAAGTGCCTCTCCGATGCCGAGGGAGAGTGCCTGGCCGAGCTCAACGCCTGCTTCCCCCCGGGGATCCTCACCTGCAAGGAGATCTTCGATTGCATGGACACCTGTGCCCCGACGGACCAGGCCTGCTTCTCGACCTGCTACCAGAGCGGGACCAAGGAGGCGCAGGGAGAGTTCGGTGCCATCGTGGACTGCGTCATGGCCGAGTGCGGCGAGGAACCCACCCCGGAGTGCGAGGACACCGCCCTGGCCGGCGTTTGTGCCGAAGTGCACGCACTGTGCATGGGGGAGTAGGGGAAGTCCTTTCTGACGTCGACGAGGTGTTCGTTCACGAACTCGTGTCCCCTGGGCAACCTGTCCGGTGCACCGTGCAGTCCCCGGCATCCCCACCCCTCATCCAACGATCACCTCGCTGTTCTGACCGGTGCCGTCACCGTGCTGAGGCCCGCCTGTTCGCGCAGGGGGCCCTGTCACCATACCCCCTCGGCCCGTGCCGGTCGGACAACCAGCACCCGAAACCCCTCCGGGGCTTCCCGACCGAGCCTTCCGTCTCCATCTTGACCCCCTCGAAATAGACCCTTGATCTCGGACGCCGCGTCCAGGATGATTGGGGCGTGGACAGAGGGTCAAATGGTGGGCTATGGCAGCTAACGCCTGATTACGGATATAAAATGTCAGATGCTCCGGATCCTCGAGCGATCATGCGCGCAGTCAGTATGAATGTTGCTCTGGTACTTGCTTTCTTATTGCTTAATTGCTGCTTTCATGATAATCGCGGACTGCACGAAGGCTGCGGTTCGCATGATCAATGCGAAAGCGGGCTATGTGTGAATATGACGTGTTCGGCGGAATGCTGGGTTGATGATCCGCTTAAGGGTGTGTGGGTGGCTTGTTATGTGGATAGCTCAAATACGTGCTTTTCGGGGGGGTGCTGCTCGTCTGGCGGGGAAGGCTTCGGTTACTTCTCTGCCCCGGCCTTGTGTCTCGGGTGTGTCTTGGAAGGCCGCTCGATCCCGCCACGACATGAGGAGCACGTCTAGGACTTGACAGACTGACTTCAAGTCATTAAAGTCCTAAACATGAAGCTGTCACCGAACGACTTTGGGAACGGCCTGGAGCAGCACGTCCTGACCCTGCTCTGGCGGCACTGGGCCGCACTGGGTGCGGCCACGCACGTCCCCGCCGAAGACAGGTACCCGCTCGATCTGGAGGCCCTGCTCTGCGCCACTCGGGTCCTGTCCGAACACGACGGGCGGCTCGACAAGTTGGCGTCGGAATGGCTGTCTGCCAATGGCGGGCTGGTGTCGGCCTCCAGGCTGGGCCGCATCAGACGTGACTTCGAAAAGACGGCCGGCCACGTGAAGGTAGCCCTGGTCCAACCTGGCATGAGCATGAGGCTTGACGGTTGGCTGGGCAGGCACGGCTCGCCTGTCGGCCAGCCCGACTCCGGCGCAGGCAGGTCCGGCAGCCGCCCCTCCCTGGAGGATGCCAAGGCAAGTCGCAGCACTGAGAAGAGCGCCTGGGTCTCCGCACCTCCGGTGTGGCCCGCAGCGGCCCAGTTGACTTTGCGCAGGCTGTTCGGTGTAAACGCCAGAGCCGAAGTACTGCTCTATCTCCTGTCCGGAGCTGCCGGGAGCTCCGCCGGCATCGCCAGGTCGGTCGGATACGACCAGAAGTCCGTCTATCGGGTCCTTGAATCCTGGGTGGAGGCCGGCATGTGCTCGAGACCGGGAACGGCTGCCCGCCGGGGATACGGCCTGACCCGCACCGGTGAGTGGCAGAGGCTCCTGGGCTTCGACACCCCGGTTGCCTTTGTCGACTGGCCATCCGCTCTGCTGCCGCTCCTGTTGCTCCTTCGAGCCGCGTCCGCCGCCCCCCGCCAGGACGACAGCTACCTTCTCTCCTCCCTGATGCGGGACCTTGACGCCCCCCTGGCCTCGACCTGCCGACTCTTCCGGCTCCCGTTCCCCGATAGCCGCACCCGCCCCGGTGCCGCCTTCTTCGAACCCGCAGCCAAAGCCGTCCTCGACCTGGCCGGTGCGATGGCGGGAGAAGAGGGGTAGCGCAGTCCGCCCTATGGCTCGCCCTGCACTGAACCCTGCCACTCCCAGCCCCCTCCGTTGCCGCTGCAACCGCAGGGTTGAGGCCGGCGGGGGTGAAGGCGAGGCCGAGCGAGGGGGGAGGAATGCCGGGCGAGCAGCGCAGGCGTACGTCCGTCCGCCGAGCAGCGCAGCCCGGACAGACACCCCCCGCAGCCGGCCGCAGCCCGCACCCGCCCACAAAACCCGAGGATTGCAGCGGCGGAGATGCATGGCCAGCATACCCGGCATCCCGGCCATCCCTGACAAGTCGGGCATCCCTAGTATCTATGCGGGGATGAGCCCCGTTCTTCTCTGCGGCGATCTCCCCACTCTGGGGTACGTTGGAGCCCCTACGGTCGGCACCCCTGCGCCTCGGGTGCGCCTCGGCGGGGTGTGCAGGAATGGCACGGAACCTACACCGCCAGTGGGAGGGGCACCTCCAGCGGAGTATCCTGGCGGTCGGCGAGGTTTTTGAGGCCGGAGCCGAGCAACTCCGGAACCTGATCCCCCCGACCGCTTCGGGTCGCCATCCAGATGCGCAGCACTACCTCGGTGTTGTAGTCCATTCCGGCGGGCCCGTCCCCCCGGGACTCCCACTGGGAGACCACGGTGTGGTTGGCCCGGTTGAGCACCTCGGCCAAGTCGGCCTGCCGCAGGCGCAGGTGCTTGCGGACGAACCGCACCTCGGCTCCAGTGAACCGGGCGGGCTTGACCACCAACATCCGGAATACCGCCTCCTGGAGCGCCCGGAGGTTCACGTCGGGCACCTCGTGGCCCCGCACGGTGACCATGGGGGGATCCACCAGCAGGATCGGGAACCCCAGCTCCTCGTAGAGTATGTTCGCCATCGCTCGTCCCTCCTCAAGCATCCAGCCGGACGACGGTCACAACGAGCATCCATCCATCGAAGGCGACCACCACCCGCAATTGATCGTCGTCCACGGTGCGCCCCTCGAAGCAGTAACTCCAGTCGCCGGCAAGAACATCAAACCGGTCCCTTCGTGGCACCGGGTGCCCGTTCTCCAGGGCACACTCGACGTCGGCGGCGGCCACGTCCCGTTCGGTGCACCGCTGGCGGGCGTGGGGCAGGATCCTGTACCTGCCGGTGGCGACGGCCTCGGCTACCCGAGCGACCAGGTCGTCTCTCCCCAGCTTCGGCTTCCGAGCCGGACTCTTCATCCACCACCACCCCTCCAACCCTGATGTTAGTAGTTAACATAATGCCCGTCAAGGCGATGGGCTTGAAGCGGGCACGGGAGGCCAGGGCTCGGGACATGATGCGGGCTTGGAAGCGGGCTGGAGTCCGGGAGGAGGCCTGGAAGCACCGCCCCCACCACGCCTTCCGCAAGGGGATCCGCAGCGGGCTCAAGCGGCTCGGTGCAGACGCCATGGCGGTTGAGTTCCTGTTGGGGCACAGCCTGGGCATTGCCGGGGTCTACACGGATCCGGGCGCCCTCCCTATGAGAGCGGCGGTGGCGTTGATCCCCCCGATGACGAAGCTGGGGGATGTCGTGGAGTTCGGGACGGTGAAGGAGAAGGGGGCGTAGAGGGCACTACTGGACTCCGACTGAACGCCAGTAGACGAACCCCAGACAGTAGAGCAGCCAGAAGACGGCGAGGGTCACGGCGGCAAGGGCACCGTATCGTCGTTGGCGTAGCCCACGCACGCCCTCGAACAGGGAAAGAGCGACTCCTACCACCAAGACTGCCAAGGTCACCTCGTGAAACACGATCCCGTTGGTGGAGAAGCGCAGGTAGTACTTCCATGCCGCCGGGCCGATTACGATCAACAGGACCCACGCCAGTGACAGGAACCAGTTGGCCAAAGCGATTCTGGCTGGCCGGGGGCAACTCGATGATCCCTTTTCTGGCATGCCTGGCTCCACCCATGCCTCCAGGCTGGATACCCCTCACCTTCCGCCCGCAGCTCTATCAAGGAGAAGGAGGAAGAAGAAGAGAAACCAGAGAACGGAAAACGTCACCGCCAATATGGCACCGGAGCGGCGCTGCCGCAAGCCGCGGACTCCTTCGAGCAGTGAGACCATGACACACGATACCAGGAACACCAGCGCCGCTCCCCATGTCGCCGCCGATCTGGGCGATGCGAAAGGGTGCCAGCGATGGCCCAGGAACACTGGAACAACATGAAACGAGAAGATGTATGCCAGCAGCAACAGCACAACGGCCGAGCCTATCCTTGCCTGCTGCTCGGTCTGACCTTCGGGGGATGTGCAACTCATCGCCTCTTCCTCGGCAACGTCATGGTGCGGAGCAGCGTCGACGCCGGTGAGCGACGATATCTCGCGACGCCGCAGAGCAACAAGGGACACGGCCAGCAGGATGGCCAGACCCCCGAGGACCGGTACGAAGATGGTCAACCGGGGGCACTCGTCGTTGCCGTACAGGTAGTAGCGAGTACAGGCCGTGAGCCGCCAGAACTCCAGGGCATGACAGACAAGCTGGCCTGCCAGCAGGACTGCCAGGGCGTGGGTCATGGTCCGCTTCGGTCTCTCAAGCCTCCGGCCCGCAACACTCAGGGCAGCGGCAGCCGACAGACACGCCCCGCTGATTCCGCCGTGAACAGCAAACATCCACGGGTACACTCCTCCGGAGAGTGAGGAGAAAAGGAACGCCAGCGAGACGAGCATGCCTGCCGATGCCAGCAGCACCAGCGACGCCAGGATGGGGCGAAGGGCAAGCGACCTGACGGCCCACACCAGCCCCAGGGCAAATGGGGCGACCCCGATACACCAGGTTCCGGCGGCCGCCAGGAACCTGATTTCGGGAAGCCTGGGGCCCGAATAGACCAACAGGATCGGAAGCATCAGGATGAATACCATCAGCCACACAAGGAACCACGTGAAGAGGATCTCCGCCGTCGCTCGGGGCGGCATGGTTGTCTCTCCCATCCCCGCCCCCCCCCGTCACTCGGTGTGAATGGCGTACAGGACCTTCTCCCAGTCATTCGTTGCACGCCAGACGACCGCGGTCTGAGCCCCGCCCGAATGCTGGATCAGGAGCGCTCCACCGATACCCTGCTCGTACCCATGGTTGTCGTGTCCATCCATGAATTCCAGCAGGGGCGAGAAGATACGGGTACCCCCATCGGCAACGACCGGCGTGCCCGAAATCTCGAGCACATGAATGTTCTTCACTCCCAGTGGGGCCGCCTGCAGGTGAGTCGTGCCCGCGATCTTGTTCTCGTCGACCGATGGAGACGGCGAAAGGTCGGCCTTGAGGACGTCTTGGCCGGCCTCGTCGACCAGTGTAACTGAGGTGGTGTAGGAGATGACTCCGCCGAAGCGTTCGTAAGGACCTTGGTCGAAAACCCGCTTGCCCTTCTTCCAGACGCTGTCGGCCGGCACCAGCCCGATCAGGTGGGCTTCGTCGTCCGAGCACAGCTCGAACTCGCCTCAGACGCCGGACAGGCAAGGCCACTTCGGCCCCCCCTTGAAGCAGCTATCCTCCGAGCAGGGGAGCGGCTCTGAGACGGCCGCGTGCATGACTCCTCCCCAGCACTCCAGCCCACCGAAGCAATCGAGGTGGCATCCGCTCTCCTCTCCTTCCTGGACGTCGGGTTCCGGTTCCACCGTGCATGGCGGTTCCTCCGAGCTTACCCAACCATCGGGGACGCAGAACTCCGGGAACACGTACCACCCGTCGGGTTGATCCGGGGGGTGCGCATAACCCGGAATCGTCTCGCAGGAAAACGCAACCAATTCCCCGTCCTCGATCGCCGTGCCGGTCCAGCAGCCGGCATACTCCGTCGCACCCCAGGTGCAGCCTTCCTGCAATGGCGAACCCGACAACGGGTGGCAGTGCTCGGCAGCCTCGCATTCCTCCAGCGAAAGCCCGAGGCACTCGGTCGTCGTGGTCTCCCGCAATCCCAGGTCCTCTAGAACCTTTGTGTCGCCGCCCGCAGCCGCTACCTCACTGGGCGTCGAGTCCTGCGAAGGCTTCGCATCGCCGCCTTCTGAGGAACTGCACGCGGATAGAAACAGCGCCACCCCCAACCCTAACCTGTTGCCGGTGCTTCCTGCAAACATGGTTCGCAATCGCATTTCTGCCTCCAATCCGTCCGCAATTGGCAGTATGCATGGAGAACCTGTGCACTGCAACATGGGACTGTCGCAGCGCCCGGTGCCGCCGTGATGCGTTCCCTGCTGACCTCGCTGAGACCCGTCCGGACTCCAGGGATATGGACCTCGGATGCCCGCTCACCGCTGCAACCGCAGGGTTGAGGCCGGCGGGGGTGAAGGCGAGGCCGAGCGAGGGGGGAGGAATGCCAGGCGAGCAGCGCAGGCGTACGTCCGTCCGCCGAGCAGCGCAGCCCGGACAGACACCCCCCACAGCCGGCCGCAGCCCGCACCCGCCCACGAAACCCGAGGATTGCAGCGGCGGAGATGCATGGGAGTCGAACCCACCTGGGACCTTGCTCAGACCCCACACTGGTTTTGAAGACCAGGCGGCCCACCGGGACCGGTGCACCTCCGGGTCCATTGGTACAGGATCGCGGACCTGGCTGTCAAACGGAATCACGGAGCCCGAATCGTCCGCTCCGCAGGGAGAGCGGATGATCCGTGCGGAGCAAATGCCTTGCTTTGGTCGCCGAATATGTCCAGATTGGAGTAGCGGGTCTCCAGCCCAGACCGAGGAGTAGGAGCCGGAATGGAACGTCTTGACGATACCCTGCCCGTGGAAGTCGCTCCGGGCATCTGGTGGGTCGGATTCGCGGACCACGAGTCCGGCTTCTCGAACAACCCCTACCTGCTGGTGGATGGAGACGATGCCATCCTGTTCGCCCCGGGGCCGGGGCACGCGGTCTTCCGGGACCTCATCCTGGACAAGCTCCAGCAGATCGTCCCGCTCGAGCGGATACGCCACCTCGTGGTCCACCACCAGGACCCGGACCTGTGCGCGATGATCCCGTTCATCGAAGGGGCGCTGCACCCCGAGGTCACCGTTCTGGCCCCGCCCCATGCGGCGCTGTTCGTTCCGTACTACGGCATCCGTTCGCCCATCCTGCCGGTTGGAGACGGGGACGTCCTGGAGCTGACGTCGGGGCGGCGCATCCGGTTCATCCACCTGCCCTACGTGCACTTCGTCGGGAACATGGTCAGCTACGACGGGACCAGCCGTACCCTGTTTTCGTCCGACCTGTTCGGCGGGTTTGCCCGGGATTGGGAGCTCTGGGCCGGAGCCGGGAACCTCGATTCGGCCCGGTCTTTTCTCGAATACTACGTGGATACGACGGACGCTCTGCGCCTGGCCCATTCCCGGCTGCGCACATTGGCCATCGACCGGATCCTGCCGCAGCACGGAAGCCTGATCGGTCACGACGTCGAGAAGTATGTGGCGCTGCTGGCCGAAGCCGACGCCGGGGTGGTGCTCAGAAGCATGAGCCGAGCGGCGACGGACGAGGAGCTCGACCGCCTGCTGGACAAGGGCAGGGCGTGGCTCGAAGAGTGGAGTGGCGCCCCGCTGCGGGCAACCTCGTTCGACGAGCTGCTCGTGGCCGCGGCCGAGGTGGGCGTGAGTGCCGTGCCGCTCCTGATCGAGCAGGTGGGAAAGGCCGCCTGCTCGATGGGGGTTTCGAGCCCGTTCGAGTCGGGCCGCGTCCACAAGGCAGGAAACCTCCTGCCCAGCAGCAGCCGGCGCACGGTGCTTTCAATGCAGAGAAGGGCGCTGGCGCGCCGATTCGGCCAGCAGGCAGGAGCGCTCACCACGGAGGAGACCACGGCCACGGGGCTCCTTTCGGTCCAACTGGACCTGGCCGTGGTCTTCATCGACATCCGCGGGTTCACGGCCTGGAGCGAATGCCATGCCCCGGACGAGGTCATTGCCCAACTCAACCGCCAGCTCGAGCTCACGGCCCGTATCATCCGGGCCGGCGGCGGGCGGATCAACAAGCTCCTGGGGGATGGGATTTTCGCTTACTTCCCGGCCCGGGAGCTCGACCGGTGCGTGGATACCCTCCTCGAGATCCCGCTTGCCATCGGTCGCGAGAAAATGCTGCCCATGGGCGTCGGCTGCGATGTCGGCAGGATCGTGATGGGGGACGTCGGCGAGGAATCGCGGCTGGACTTCACATTGCTGGGAGCGACGGTGAACCGGGCATCGAGGTTGTGCGACACGGCCGGGCCGGGGCAGGCGTGCCTGTCCCGCAGGGCATTCGATCTTCTCCGGCCATCCCACCGGGACGAGATCCTGAGCCGATGGCGGGCCGAGCACGCCTCCGCCCAGGCAAAGAAGAACGACCCCGAGATCCCCGCTATCCGGCTTGAGGCGACGGACAGAAAAGAGGGCTGAAGAGAACCGGGGACATGTGGGGAACCACCGTCGAGGGGAGGGGACGATGTCGGCAAAAGAGATTGCCTTGCAGATCCAGCAGCGCCTCCGGGCCGCACAGTGCCCGTCGCATCGCAAGGGCATGGAAGGATACTTCACCACCGGGATGAGCTTTCTCGGCGTCAAGACCCCGGTGCTTCGAGGCATCGTCAAGGA
>VGRX01000101.1 GCA_016875215.1 Deltaproteobacteria bacterium | reverse complement strand
TTTTCCTGCCATTCACCTCTCTGTGGCACCCTCCGCAAGTATACGGCATGTGCTGAGGGTTGACCTTCAGCGCATGTTGCATCTCGTCGGGGTGCATCAGGTAGAAGTCCACCATCCCGGTCGGCTCTCCTACTTCGTGTCCTTCGGGGGACAAGGATCGTGGCCGTGGCTATCCGTGCGCTGGATCTTCCCGTCCTTCCCGTGGATGACCAACTCGCTCCCCTGGTTCTGGCTGATCTCACGCCCCCTGGTTTCTGCTTCCCTCTTCGTCTCGAAATGGCCGGAAGAGCGCAGCCCACCTCCCTGCTTGACGTCCCACCCTCCTTCGGGGTTCGGGACAATGTGCGTGGTCTTTCTCTTGCTCATGGCGTTCTCCTCCTCAAGTTGGTTTCCCATCGCGGGCCAGCCTGCACTAAAGTAATGGGCTATAGGCGTCCTGCAACATGGTTTCGCTCGCGCGCCAATCTGAGACGGCGGTTCGCAGCCTCACCGCCTCGTGCCAGCGAGAGTCGGAAGTCAGGTTTTCCAACAGCGTGTCAGGGTGCAGCGGAAGTCCATGTTGGCAAAGGGGAATGTGGCGGTCGTGGGGGCGGCGCCGAGAAAGGACCTCGTCCTTTTTCACGGAGAATCGGAGAGAGAATCCGGCCGGCTCAGGCCGGAATGGGGTGGCGGAAGGTCGGGCGAGTCCTTTTCGTGGGGCAGGCCCCGGGAAGGCCGGGAGGCGCAGCACGGCCTTGATACTGGCCGCGATGCGGGTCCGGGGAGGAGGCGGGCGCACCCCGCCATTCGTGGCGGAGAGCGGTTCGAAGATGGATGAGTGGTGGAGGCGCCGGGAGTCGAACCCGGGTCCGAGAAAGATCCGCGCGGCGCGTCTACATGCGTAGTCGGTGGATTGTGCCGGGACAGGTGACCCGCCGACAGGTCCTGCCCCCGTTGCCAGGATTGGGTCTCGCCGCCCGTTGGCCCTGGCGGGCCGTTGACGGCCAGCTCGCTAAGGTTTTGGCGCCCTCAGGGATCAGCGAGCATCGTACCCCTCAGACGTGCAGCTAGTTAGGCTGCAAGAGCGTAAGCACCTTCGTTGGCACTTGTCAGTTTGCCACGTGTTTTACGAGAAACGTGACCTTCCCGGCATGCAGCGTCGGCCTCAACTCCCCCGTCGAAACCGTGACGCCCCCATTGTCAAAGACCAACAGCGGTGAGTATATGCGGGGCAGGGGCGCGATGCAATGGTCCACGCGCCCTCGATGCTCTCTGCGATGGCACGTCAGTGCCTCGGCAGCGGCCGCCGGGGCCGAGGGGGGCGACCCAGGCCGCGTCCTACCGCACCAGCAGCTTGCGGATCGGGATGCCCCCGTACGCGGCGTAGTCGCAGGTGCCGCCGTCGCAGAAGTTGTTCCCGTTGGCGTAGGCGTAGCTGATGAGTCCGGACGGAGTCGTGGGGTACGTCACCTGGTGGCCGCTGCAGGTGTAGTGAGCAGCACCGGCGATATCGTGGTCGTCGAAGATGTAGGCTGTCGATGTCGGGCTCCCGGTGGACTTCCCCAGCGGCTTGTAGAAGTCGTTTTCGAAGTTGCAGAAGGTCCAGGGCTGAGCAAAGGCCTGGGCCAGGGAAGAGAGCCCCGGGGCCAACGCCTGCACGACCGGCCCACCACCCGCTCCGGAGTAAAGCAGCAGCTCGGTGATGGGGATGGGCTTGACGCCCGATGCGATGGACTGCGTCGTCTGCCACGTGCCCGAGTCGTCGTAGGCGGTGGTCCAGCCGCCGCCGGCGGTCTCCATGTCGCACACCACACTGAACGGCTCCGCACCGCCGGCCCCGTCCGGATCGATCAGGTAGGGGCCTGATGGAAGTGCGGGCTTGGCCGCATGGAGGCCCTTGCACGACAGGAACGGGCAGTCCTCGTCCGCCTCGCCGTCGCAGTCGTTGTCCTTGCCGTCGCACGTCTCGGGGAGCGAGCCCTCCATCGGGTCGCAGACCTGGGGCTTGCCGCCCGCACAGTTGGCGATGGTGTGGGTACAAGCGCCCAGGCCGCAGGTGGTCGTGCCGAGGTCTTCGTCGAGCTGCCCATCGCAGTCGTTGTCGTTGCCGTCGCACGTCTCGGGGAGCGAGCCCTCCATGGGGTCGCAGACCTGGGGCTTGCCGCCCGCACAGTTGGTGATGGTGTGGGTACAAGCGCCCAGGCCGCAGGTCGTGGAACCCAGCTCCTCGTCGACCAGGCCATCGCAGTCGTTGTCGAGGCCGTCGCACGTCTCGGGGAGCGAGCCTTCCATGGGGTCGCAGGCCTGGGGCTTGCCGTCCGCACAGTTGGCGATGGTGTGGGTACAAGCGCCCAGGCCGCAGGTGGTGGAACCCAGCTCCTCGTCGACCAGGCCATCGCAGTCGTTGTCGAGCCCGTCGCACCCTTCCTGTTTCGCCCCTTCGAGCGGGTTGCACACCTGGGGCACGCCCTTGACGCAGTTGGAGGAAGAGTGTTTGCAGATACCGAGGCCGCACGTGGTCGAGCCCAGGTCCTCGTCGAGGTCTCCATCACAGTCGTTGTCGAGCCCGTCGCACCCTTCCTGTTTCGCCCCTCCGAGCGGGTTGCACTCCTGGGGCACGCCGCCGACGCAGAGCTTGACGGTGTGTGTGCAGGCTCCCAGGCCGCAGGAGGTGGAGCCCAGCTCTTCGTCGACCTGACCGTCGCAGTCATTGTCCAAGCCGTCGCAGCCTTCCGGTCCGGCCCCCGCGAACGGGTCGCAGGTGACCTCGATCCCGTCCTTGCAGACGTAGAGCAGCTTCTGGCAGACGCCGAGCCCGCACATCTTCCAGCCGAGGTCCTCGTCGACGAGGCCGTCGCAGTCATTGTCCAGCCCATCGCACGTTTCCGGGATTGCGCCCGACATGGGGTCGCACGTCTGCAGGACGCCGGCGATGCACGCAGCCCAGCGTTGGAAGCAGATGCCCTTGCCGCAGGCCAGCTCGCCGAGCTCCTCGTCCGTCTGCCCGTCGCAGTCGTTGTCCACCTTGTCGCAGACCTCGAGCGCATCCGGGTGGATGGCGGGGTCGAACGGAGCACAGTCCCCGTCGTCCGGTGTCCCGTCGTCATCGTCGTCCAGGTCCACGCAGTCCTTGAGCCCGTCCTGGTCGGAGTCCTTGAATCCGTCGTCCACGCCGCTGTTGCAGTCGTTGTCGAGCCCGTCGCACACCTCGGCCGCGCCCGAATGGATCGCGGGGTCGAGCGGAGCGCAATCCTGAGCATCCTCGACGCCGTCGCCATCCTTGTTTTTCTCGCAAGCGTCCCCGACCGCGTCCTGGTCGGTATCCGTCTGCTCCGGGTTGGCCACCATGGGGCAGTTGTCGAGCTCGTTTGGAACCATGTCGTCGTCGATATCCAGGTCGCACGCATCACCCAGCCCGTCGCCGTCGATGTCGGACTGGGACGTGTTCTTCAGGCCCGGGCAGTTGTCGACCGCATCCGGAATCGCATCGCCGTCCGCATCCGGGTCGCAGGCATCCCCCACGTCATCCCCATCGAGGTCCTCCTGCCCTGGATTCCCGACCTGAGGGCAGTTGTCGTCGCCGTCTCCATAGCCGTCGCCGTCGTCGTCGCCGTCGACACAGTCGGCCGTCCCGTCCTTGTCCAGGTCGGGGAACTCCTCGTCCGTCTCACCATCGCAGTCGTTGTCGAGCCCGTCACACTCCTCCGGTTCCGCCCCCTCCATCGGGTCGCAGGTCTGTGCTTCTCCTTCGAGGCACTTCTCGACGGTGTGTGCGCACTTCCCCTGGCCGCACGTTCCCGTCCCGAGACCCTCGTCGGTCTCGCCGTCGCAGTCGTTGTCCACGCCGTCGCACGTCTCCTCGGACGGGGCGTCGCAGGGCGTTACCGGAACACACACGGAGACCGGGTCGGGCCCGAGCCCTTCGAGCATCACGCACTGCCACTCGTCGGGACATTCCTCGATGCACGTCATGGTACAGAGCTTTGCGTCCGCGGTCTGCACGCAGTACCCGGACACGCAATCCCCGTTGGTCTGGCACGGGTAGCCGAACGAGCCGGGCCCTGGCACGTCGGCCGCGTCGGTCTCCCCCCCGTCACCGGCATCCGGCAGGTCCCGGGCGTCGCCGGCGGACAGGTCCAGGTCTTCCAGTCCCGTTCCTTCGGTCGAGTCGGCCCTTGGCGGGAGGTAGGTATCGCTCCCCTCGGCCTCTCCTGAAGCATCGTGCAGCGAGACCATCGTGGCACCGCCGGAGCAGCCCCCCCACGAGGCGACGAGCGCAAGCGCAACCACGACGACGCAAGTTCGGCACCTGTCCATGCTCGACTCCATCTTCATCAGCCGTCCACCCATCGGGCATCGGGGTTCAGGATAGCACCCGCCAGTGAGTCGGTCACGAGGATCCTGGACGCGGCCCGGCACGTCGCCGTCGAAGCCGCCAGGCAGCCAGCGCCCGGGCTCCTCGTCCTCGACCCCGGGGGACAGCGGGCGCAGCATCGAGACTGACGGGTCCGCCGCGATTCCTGTTGACTTCGCTCTGGAGAATTGCTATGCATTCTGCCGCATAAAGATGCGGGCCGGAGCGTGGCCCGCGAGGAGGAGAGCATGGCGAAAGAGAAAGTGGTCCTGGCCTACAGCGGGGGATTGGATACCTCGATCATCGTCAAGTGGCTCGAGCAGAAGGGCTTCGACGTGATCGCCTATGTCGCGGACGTCGGACAGGTCGATGATTTCCAGGCGGTCCGAGCCAAGGCGCTGGCTACCGGCGCGTCCAAGGTCCATGTCGAGGATCTCAAGGAAGAGCTGGTCACGGGGTACGTCTTCCCGGCCATGCGGGCCAACGCCACGTACGAGGGACGCTACCTGCTGGGCACATCGCTGGCCCGGCCGCTCATTGCGAAGCGCCAGGTCGAGATCGCGGAAACCGAGGGTGCGCAGTACGTTGCTCACGGTGCCACCGGCAAGGGCAACGACCAGGTCCGGTTCGAGTTCACGTATGCCGCGCTCGGCCCGCAACTGAAGGTCATCTCTCCCTGGAAGGATCCGGAGTACCTCGCCGAATTCAAGGGGCGCAGCGACATGATCGCGTATGCCGAGAAGCACGGCATCCCGGTGAAGGCATCGCTCAAGAAGCCCTACAGCGAGGATGACAACCTCATCCACATCAGTCACGAGGCGGGGATCCTGGAGGAACCGGAGTTCCGGGCCCCCGAGCACGTGTACAGCAAGACCGTATCGCCGCAGGCAGCACCGGACAAGGAGACCGTCATCGAGATCACGTTCCGCGACGGCGACCCCGTCAAGGTGGTCAACGTGGACGACGGGACGGAGGTCGAAGGGCCGCTGGCGATGTTCGAGTATCTCAACAAGGTCGGTTCCGAGAATGGCGTCGGCCGCCTCGACATGGTCGAGAACCGCTTCATCGGCATCAAGTCGAGAGGGGTGTACGAGAGCCCCGGCGCCACCATCCTGTGGGCAGCGCACCGGGACATCGAGGGCATCGCCATGGACAAGGAGGTGATGCACATCCGGGACATGCTCACGCCGAAGTTCGCGGAGCTCATGTACAACGGCATGTGGTTCTCGCCGGAGATGGACTTCCTCATGGCCGCGTTCAACAAGAGCCAGGAGGCCATCGACGGCACGGTCAGGATCGCCCTGTACAAGGGCAACGTGATGACCGTCTCTCGCAGCTCGCCCACCTCGCTGTACGACCGCGACCTGTCCAGCATGGAGATCGAAGGAGGCTTCGACCAGATGGACAGCCGGGGCTTCATCCGCATCCACTCCATCCGGCTCAAGGCCCACGCCCTGGTGCTGCGCAAGAAGCAGCCCTACGACTGGCGCAGGCTCCGCAACTGATCGGGTCCGTAACTGATCGGGGTTGGCGCACCACCTGGTTCCGTGTAGGATCGCTGCCGCAACAGCGGGGGATACCATGAGACTCTGGGGTGACGATGTCGAAGTGGACGCAAGGATCCGGGATTTCACGGTGGGCGATGACCGCATCCTGGACCACGACCTGATACCCTACGACTGCCGGGCCTCCATCGCACATGCCAACATGCTCGGGAAGGTCGGAATCCTCACTTCCGGCGAGGTCAGGAAGGTCGTGGCCGCGCTGAAAGCGCTCCTGAAGAAATGGGAGGCCGGCGAATTCGGCATGCGCCCGGATCACGAGGACTGCCACACGGCCATCGAGGAGTACCTGACCGGGAAGCTCGGAGACGTCGGCAAGAAGATTCATACGGGCCGCTCGCGCAACGACCAGGTGCTCGTGGCGCTGAGGCTCTATGGCCTGGACGCGCTGGAGAGCATCGACGACGAGCTCCAGGCGCTGCTGGATGTGGTTCGCAGGTTTGCCGGACGGCACAGCAAGGTGGCGATGCCCGGCTACACGCATACCCGCAAGGCCATGCCTTCTTCCGTGGGTATGTGGGCCGGTGCGATTGCCGATGCGCTGGAGGACGACCGCGTGCTGCTTGCCACGGCTCGAAACCTCCTGGACCAGAACCCGCTCGGCTCCGGGGCCGGTTATGGCATTCCGCTGCCGCTCGACCGGGAGATGACCACGCGGGAGCTCGGCTTCGCAAAGGTGCAGGACAACCCCATCTACTGCCAGCACAGCCGGGGGAAGCTCGAGGCGGTCGTGCTGCATGCGCTGGTCCATGTTCTCTACGACCTGAACCGGGCCGCGTCCGATCTCGTCCTGTTTTCGATGCCCGAATTCGGCTTCTTCACGCTTCCGGAGGAGCTCTGTACGGGAAGCTCCATCATGCCGCAGAAGAAGAACCCGGACGTGCTCGAGCTGCTGCGGGGCCGGTTCCACGAGCTGCTGTCTCTGGAGCAGCGGTTGCTCTCCATCGGCGCCAATCTCGTCCACGGCTACCATCGCGACATGCAGCTCACCAAGGAGCCGTTCATGCGGGGGATTGCCGTCGCATACGACTGTCTCTACGTGGCGCGCAGCGTGTTCGAGAAGCTCGAGGTGGACCGGGAGCGCTGCAAGGCCGCAATGAGCAGCGAGCTCTACGCCACCGAGGAAGCCTACAAGCTCGTCGCCCAGGGCGTGCCGTTCCGGGATGCGTACCTGCAGGTCAAGAAGTCACTCAAGAAGCGTGGATCCTGAGCGCGTTTGTCTTTCCCCGGTCCCTGGACCCTACTTCGCCTCCCAGCGCACGACATGCCCATGCAGACAACATGGGCTACGCAGGGCAAGCCCGGGATCCTACTTCCATTCCAGCGCGGCGGTACCCATGGCCTTCCAGACCGGGTCGGGGAGGTTGCCCGATGCATCCTCGAGCGCTGCACCGGGGAGGAAGCAGGCCCCCTCGCCGCGCAGCGTGATGCGGATGTGGTCGCCCCAGGGATTGAAGGGAAGCTGGAGGCCGGCAAGCAGCTCGGTTCCCAGGTAGCGGCTGTCGGTGACCACATTGAAATGGTTCGTGGCATCGCCGCCGTGGGCAAACGTATAGTAGGGGTGAGAGTAGTAGGCCGGCGTCGTCAGCACGAGCGCACCGAGCATGGCCCCCATCCCCTTGAGCAGAGGAATCCCGAAGTCGGGGAAGTAGCGCACCTGCGGGAAGTAGTACAGCGAGTTGGTCACCCGCCCCTGCGACGCGACGAGATCGATCCCCTTGGCCGGCTCGGCCGTATGGCCCGGGTCCGCCAGGATCTCAACCGCCCGGGCGGAGATCAGCGGCAGCATCTCGTCAAAGAAGATCAGGCCGACCTTGTAGTCCGGATCGAAATTGAAGGCCGTCGACGTTTCGTCATAGGGGTTGCTGTCACCTGATGCATAGCCAAGCTCGAATACAAGGTCGAAACCCCACTCCGGCTTCTCGAACGCGGCCCGACCGATCCCGCCGAAGGCCCGCAGGTCGAGGCCGTCCTCGGTGCCGAGCTGCTGGTACCTTGTCGTGTGCCCCCAGAGCGCGGCGAGCTCGTAGTCGAAGCGCACGGCCATTCCCTTCTTGTCGTCCGTCTCTTCGGTCAGCTTGAACCGGTTCTTGCCGTTGACGTTGACCACGTACGCGGTCAGGTCATCGCCGTCCCTGTCCTGTGGCGTCCTCCACGTGAAGATCGCACCGTTGGTGAAATCCGGGTGATTGAACAGGATTCCCCCGTTGGCCATCCAGGCGCGGTCGTCCTCCAGCAGGTCTGCGTTCTCATCCCGGAAGACGAGGTCGCCGGCCGCAAAGAGGGTGAGGTGCTCGCCCCATCGGCCCTTGCCGGTCAGCGGGAGGAACGGTGTGGTTGCAAACAGCACGCGGTCCACGATGTCGCCGTAGCGCCGGACGCCGAACCGTTTCTCGTCATCCTCGCCCGAGTTGGAAAGCATGCCGAGGCCGTACTCGCTGGCCTGCTGACCCACCCGGAGCAACCCGATGGGAGAGCGCCACTGCACAAAGGCCTTGCGAACGAGGAAACGGGAGATGTCCAGGCCGTAGTCTTCGTCCCGCCGGTCGTAGCGCAGGTAGTCCGCAGCAAGGGCCTCGTGGTCCCCGAAGATCTGGCCGTTGAAGACGTCGACCGACGCTTCCAGGTGGAGCCCCTTCCAGGTAAACGCAGGGGAGATGCGAAGGCGTTGCTCGGCGAAAGCGGAGATGGGAGAGCCGCTCCCTTCAGCGTCGAGGTCGAAGTCCGAAAGCCGGTGGAACACAAACCGGTAGCTGCCCATCCACGGGTTCCACGCGTTGCCCTCTTCGAGCTGCGGCTTGACCTCGGTGGAATACTCGGCCCGGGCGGAGCCGGAGACGGCAAGAAGCACGGCCAGAACAACGGTACACACAAGTTGTCGCATGTCACGGCCCCCACGATTCACACGACATTCAATCGCGGAGCGCCCCCCCCAGTCAAGACAAATACTCACCCAGCCCGTAGCCGTTCAGTCTCGGTTTGACCGAAAACGCCCATGGCCCCTCTGGTCCCAGCCCCGACCACGCGGGAGGGGCCCGCTTGTGTTGTCAACCGCAGCGAACACCGACAAACCGGGCAGGGGCATGGGGAATCACGGCATCGGGCCGCGGAGCTGCTCCGCACATCGTTCCCGGATCCAGCCGGGCAAGGCACCGCCGCGGTCCATGCGGCGCAGGGTATCGAGGTAGCGGTCGACGTTGTCCCAGACGTAGTGCCGGTCGACGACAAAGACGGGGTGTTCGGGAAGCTCGAAAGACCCCTTGTCCCTGGGAAGGGCGGCAAGCTTGCGGATCTGCCCCTCGGAGGTCGCGAAACGCTGAAAGCCTGCGACGGCGAGGGCGGCAATGGCGACTGCAAGCAGCGACGCGATCAGGGGGGGGACGCGGAGTCCCCGGTTGAATCCGGGGGCACGCCACTCGATGCGATGCTGCTCGAAGCGGTCGAGCAAAGCCTGGAGCAGCGCGGGGGAGAGCCCGATGCCGGCCAGCAGCGGCAGGAGAAAGTAACTGTAGAACGGAAGATGGTTGGGAATGAGCAGCAACAGGTTCACGCCGGACAGGACGAGCAGCAGAATCACGGTGCGGTCGGCTGCCCTGAGAGGGCGCCTGAGTCGCAGGGCCAGCAGGAATCCGGCCACGACCGAGAGCGGGAGCCAGGGCTCGTTGCGCACCATGGCCCCAAGAACCGTGGCCAGGCGGGAGACGCGGGGGACGTCCTCGGCAAGGGGGCTCGAATAGAGCCATCCGTTGAACACGACGTTCGTGAACCAGAAGCCTTCGAGCAGACCCGACAGATGGAGCCAGAGCAGGAACGGGCCGACGGCAAGAAGCGCACCGGCCGCGACCAGGGCCAGGGACCGGAGAGCGCCTGCGATCCGGGACCTGCCCTCCGGACGGAAGAGCAGCGCAGCCGTCACGCCGAGGACGACCGCAGACGGAGCGGCCTTCAGGAGAAGCACCGACGCGAACCCGAGCAGGAACCCGCCCGCGACGAGAGACCTCGGGCTTCTCCTCAGGAGCATCGCCACTGCCCACACCATGCAGGCTGACATCACTCCGTCCGGCCGGATCGCGACCAGGTTGTAGAGGAGCGTCGCAGATGCGAGGAGCACGAACGGTGCGGCCCACCTGGTCGGCCGGACGATGCTTCGCCCCAGAGCCAGGACGCCGAGCGTGGTGGCGACCAGCGCCCCCAGCATCGTGAGCCTCCCGAGAAGCGCAAACGCCAGCAGATCGGTTCCGCCCAGCACCGCTGCCGGCTGGAGCAGGATCCAGAAGAGCGGGCTCTGTTTCTGGAAGAAGTCGAGGAACGGCCGGTAACCCTGCGAGACCAGCCAGGCCGTGTGGAGGTGCTCGATGTCGTCGTGGCCCAGCGGGCTCGTGAGCGCAAGGCGCACGGCCAGCGCGGCCAGCCCGGACAGGATGATCAGGAAGGAGGCTCTGCCAAAGCTCATGGGCTGTCTTCCCTAGGGGATCCACTGGCCGAGGCTGTCCGGTGCGGCTCCGCAGACCTCTGCTGCAGCCTGGTCCGCGGCCAAGGACGGCACCGACTTCCCGTTGATGCCCGCTGCCACCATCCGAATGGTGCCGACATCCCCGGTCGGGCCGCCGGCACCGCCGCCGCCCGGTGCTCCGCCGTCGCCGGAGTACTTGCCGTTGGCACCGGAGGTGGGAAGGCCGCCGGCAGGGGAACCGATGCCTGCCGTCCCTCCGCCGCCGCCCCATCCGTCTCCCCCCGCACCTCCGTTGCCGCCCGGGCCGGGCTTGGCTGCAACGGCTTTCGAGGCCGAAGTGAGCACTTCGCAGTGCAGCAGGACGGTACCGCCGGCAGCCCCCTGTCCTCCTTCGCCGCCGCCGCCGGCGCCATCGTCCGAGCCGGGCCCGTCGCGGCTCTGGCCCGCAACACCGGTACCTCCGGCACCTCCGGCAGCCGCAATGGCGCCGTTGAGGGCGATGGTGCGGGCCCACAGGAGGATGATCCCTCCGCCTGGCGATCCCGGAGCGCCGTCCGCCGGAGCGCCGCCGGGGGCGGTGGTCTGGCCGCTGCCGGCATTGGCGCCGCTCTTTCCGCCTCCCGCACCCGCCGAGGCTCCGCCGCCGTGGAAGATCTGCGACAAGTCCGCAGGGGTGAGGTTGGCAAGCCCGTCGTGAGATGCTCCGCCGCCGCCGCCGGCCCCTCCAGTGGGAGGGGGACCGCCCGCACAGTGCCAGGTCTTGCCGCCGCCGCCGCCGCCGCCCAGCCCGCCCACGCCACCAGGGTCAGAACAGCTCGCGGCTCCGTTTCCGCCCTTGACGTTTCCTGCCGGACCGCCGCCGGCCCCTCCCTGCTTCCACTGGCCGGTCGCTCCCGTCGCACCGCCTTGTGCCGTCACTCCGGCCGGGCCCTGAGGTCCGAAACCGGTCTGCGCTCCGACATGGCCGGCCGTGTCCGCCGAGACCTTGCCCGCTGCCTCGATCAAGAGCGTGCCCCGCACCTTGATGGCCACGATTCCGGTCGCCCGGCTTCCCCCTGCCGTACCGGCCGCGAACTTCCCGAACTGCGATGCCTTGATTTCGCCCGACAGCGTCAGCTTCTGGTACTGCGGGATTCTCTGGAGCACTACGATGTCCGCTGCCGTGTCATAGGCATTCGCCGGGTTCCCCGTCAGCGTGACCTTGAGCCCCTGGACCGATGCGATGCGGACGACTTCCCAGTTGCCGACCGTCGCCCCGGGCCCCTGGAGGTCCACCAGCAACGCAAGGTCATCCTTTGCCAGGCCGGAAACGCTCTCGAGCGTGACGTCCTTCTGCGCAACCGGCGCCGTCACCCTCCAGGCCACGCCATCCGGATCCTGACGTCCGCCCGTCTTTGTTGCGTTCATCTCGTACAGGCCGACGATGTCGAGGTCCCCGTCGCTCCCGTCGCCGAGAAGGTCGCAGGCCGTCACGAGGCCTGCATCCGAGTCGTCGCAGTCGTCACCGACATTCGCAGTGTAGAAGCCGTTGGCGAGGCACAGGCACTTCGAATCCCCGGGGGCTCCGTGTCCGTCCTTGTCGCCATCCTTGAAGTACACCGAGCATCCCCCGGCGCCCTCTTCATCCAGGAGGCCGTCGCAGTCGTCGTCTTTCGAGTTGCAGGTCTCCTGAAGCTCGCCCGGCAGGACGGTGGAGACGCATGTGAGCATCGGCCCTGCGCATTGGAGAGTACCCTGCTGGCAGACTCCCTGGTGCTGGACCGACAGGCAGTCCATTCCGAGGCTCAAGACATTGTCCGCAATCCCGTCGCAGTCGTCATCCTGCCCCGGGTTGGCACAGGTCTCCTTCAGCTCGTTGGGAAGCACGCCAGCCTCGCACCACAGCCCCTTGCCGCCAGGATCGCACTGGTACAGGCCGGCCGCACAGATGCCCGGGTAGCCGCTCTTGTCGCACGGAGCCCCGAGTGTGTCGATGTCGTCGACCTTGGTGTTGCAGTCGTTGTCGAGGGCGTCGCACAGCTCGTCGACCGGCTTGCCGGGAAGCGCATCGCACACTGCGGTGCCATTCTCGGCGCAGACGAACTTCCCGTCAGCCTTGCACTGGCCGATACCGAGCGAGCAGGCGTTTCCGAGGGGGAAATCCTCGTCCACCTTGCCGTCGCAGTCGTTGTCGAGGTCGTCGCAAACCTCGTCCGCCGGCTTGCCGGGAAGCGCATCGCACACTGCGGTGCCATTCTCGGCGCAGACGAACTTCCCGTCAGCCTTGCACTGGCCGATACCGAGCGAGCAGGGGTCGCCGAGCGGGAAGTCCTCGTCCACCTTGCCGTCGCAGTCGTTGTCGAGGGCGTCGCACAGCTCGTCGACCGGCTTGCCGGGAAGCGCATCGCACACTGCGGTGCCATTCTCTGCGCAGACGAACTTCCCGTCGGCCTTGCACTGGCCGATACCGAGCGAGCAGGCGTTTCCGAGGGGGAAACCCTCGTCCACCTTGCCGTCGCAGTCGTTGTCGAGGTCGTCGCAAATCTCGTCCGCCGGCTGCCCCGGCTGGGCATCGCACACTGCGAGTCCATCCTGAGCGCACACATAGGTGCCGAATGCTTCGCACTCCCCTGTCCCGAGCACGCACGGGTCGCCGACCGGGAAGTCCTCGTCGGTCTGCTTGTCGCAGTCGTTGTCGAGGTCGTCGCAGACCTCCTTGCCCGAGCCCTCGAACGGATCGCACGAGAGGAGCTTCCCGTCCTGGCACACGGGCACGTCGTGGAGGCAGACGCCGGCGCCGCACGTCTGGATTCCGAAGCCGTCGTCGGCAATTCCCGAGCAATCATCATCGATTCCGTTGCACTTCTCCTCTGCGCCCGGGTGAATGGCGGGGTCGAACGGCTGGCAATCCTGGTCATCCGCGGACAGGTCGTTGTCGTCGTCCTGATCACAGGCGTCGCCGAGCGAGTCCATGTCGAAGTTCGCCTGGTCCGCGTTGGCCACGTACGGACAGTTGTCCTGGTAGTCCAGGACCCCGTCTCCGTCCACGTCGGTCTCGAGGCAGTCGGCCGTGCCGTCGAGATCGGTATCCGGGTAGCCCTCGTCGGTCTCTCCGTCACAGTCGTTGTCCGCACCGTCGCACGCTTCCTTCATCGGCTCTTTTGCGGAGCACTCGAGCTCTGCGGCAACGCACTTGGTCGTCCCGGCGCACTTGCCGTGCTCGTTCTCGACAAAGCACTCCTCACCGCCGGTTTCTTCGTCCGCAACCTCGTCGCAGTCGTCGTCCTTGCCGTTGCATATCTCGTCCGCGGGGGTTGCTGCCGTGCAGGTGGAGAGTCCGTCAGCGGTGCAGCTTCGAGTCCCGTCGCATTTGCCGAGCACGTTCTCGACGAAGCAGGCAGTGGTGGCCAGGTCCTCGATCGCAAACTGGTCGCAGGCACATTCGCCCAGGACGAGCACGCATTGCAGGTCCGCAGGGCTTCCCACAGACGCGGAGTCCACGCACTCGTAGCCGTCGGGGCAGTCGCCCGGCTCCTCGCACGAAGCACCGCAGAAGCTGGGGCCACCGCCGGGGTGGGGGAGGCACCGGTCGTCGCTGCCGATGCCGTCCGGGTCGCAATCGGAATCGAGCTTGCATGGCCGGCACAGCGCGATGAAACGAGGCACGCAGATGGAGACGATGTCGGGAAGTGCAGCGGAATAGGGCACGCACTGCCAGCCGAAGGGGCATTCCGACTCGCAGGTCTGCGTGCACTGCGCACCATCCGGAGTCTGGATGCACAGGTCGGAGAGGCAATCAGAAGCCTTGTCGCACGGGTAGCCCGCTTCACCGGGCTGGGGCCCCAGGTCGGCCAGGTCGGGGGGCACGAG
>VGRX01000100.1 GCA_016875215.1 Deltaproteobacteria bacterium | reverse complement strand
GGTTCCCGTTTCGCCGGCCGTCGCGTCGTCGTGAGCCTCCTCAACACCCTCCTGGCCCTGCCGACCGTGCTGGTGGGCCTGGTGCTGTATGGGCTCCTGTCCCGCAGCGGCCCGCTCGGAACCCTCCACATCCTCTACACGCCGCTGGCGATGACTCTCGGTCAGACCGTGCTTGCGCTGCCCATGATCTGCGCGTTTGCCGTGGCGTCGGTGGAGCGCTCTGACCCGCGCATCCGGCTGACCATGCTCTCACTGGGGGCCGGAAGGCTGCGCGCCGCAGCGGCCGTTGCGATGGAAAGCCGGGCCGCACTGGCAGCGGCACTGGCAGCAGGCTTCGGGCGGGTCTTCTCCGAGGTCGGCGTGGCCATGATGGTGGGCGGCAACATCCGGGGTTACACGCGCACCATCACGACCGGCATTGCGTTCGAGACCGGGAAGGGGGAGTTCGCCCTGGGGGTGGCCCTGGGACTGGTGCTCCTGGCCGTGGCGCTGGTCGTGAACTTCGCCGTGGGCTACAAAAACTACCGGGGGGGCAGGAGGCAGTAGGCCATGCTGAGCTTCAGGGATGTACGGGTCGTTCGAGGGGACAGGACCGTGCTGCGCGTGGACAGTCTCGACCTGCCGCCGGGACTTTCCGTGCTGGCCGGGCCGAATGGCGCGGGCAAGAGCACGCTTCTCCTGGCCGTGGCCGGGCTGGTCGACCTTGAAGGCGGGACCGTCAGTCTGGACGGGGCGGTGTTGCACGATGGAACGGCACCGGCACCGCTGGCCGGCCGCCGGAGGACGGCACTGTTGTTTCAGGAGCCCTACCTCATGTCCGGGACCGTGCGGGCCGCCGTCGAGATCGGCCTCAAGCTCCGCAAGGTGCCGGCTGTCGAACGGCGGCAGCGCGTCCAACGCGTGCTCGAACGACTCGACATCTCTCATCTGGCCGGCAAACGGACGACCAAGCTGTCGGGCGGCGAGCGCCGCAAGGTGGCATTGGCGCAAGCCCTTGTGCTCGATACCGAGGTGCTCCTGCTCGACGAGGTCACCGTGAACCTGGACGAGGAGTCGGTGCACACCGTGATCGATCTGCTGAAGAAGCGGGTGGAGGACGGCCGGCGGGTCGTCCTCCTGGCAACGCACGATGCGCACCTGGCCACCATGCTTCATGCCAGCGTCTACCGCGTCGACAAGGGACGCATGGTGCCCCAACCGTGCGAACAGGTGCGCGGGGAGGCAGTGAAGCAGGAACGAGCTTGACAGCGTCGGCGCCGCTGGTAGAGTCAGTTGCCGGGGATTGGTTGCCACAGAGTCGGTTGGACAAGGGGGGGGGGAATGAGTACAGACTCCCATCTGCGGGACGAGTACGTGGCCCCCCGCGAACGGAAAGTCGGGGCTCCGGAAGAGGACGTGGTGCAATGTGCCCGAGAGGTCGGCCGCCGACTCCTGGAGGCCGCAGTTCCCATCGAGGGAGTCCTCCTGATACACGAAGAGGCAATGGGGCACATCATGCAGACCCGGCCGGGCCTGCTGCTGAGCGAGGCCGGTCCTGCCGCCTGTGCGGTGTTCTCCCGCGTGGTCGAGGCCTACGGGGCGGCCATGCAGCGCCAGATCGAGGAATCGGCACGGGTCGCGGGGGCCCTCCGGGAGGAGGTCCTCATCCGGCGCAGCATCGAGCGGGATCTCGAGGAGAAGGCGCAGGAACTGGTGCGGATGAACCGCGAGCTCGAGCAGTTCTCATATTGCGCTTCGCACGACCTCCAGGCCCCCCTCCGCCAGATCGCTGCCTTCGTGGAGATCCTGCGGAAGAAGTACGCCGGCCAACTCGATTCCCGGGCGGACGAGATCCTGCATTTCATCGTGGAGGGGGCTGACCGCCTCCAGACCCTCGTGCGGGACCTGCTCAAGTTCTCTCGAGCCGGCAGGACGGCCCTGGTGTGGCAGGAGTTCGACCTGGCAGAACTGGTGCAGGAAGTCGTGAACGGGATGCGTGTGGACATCGATGCCTCGGGAGGCCGGGTCGAGCTGGAGGGCGCAGGCTGGGCAGTCCTCGGCTCCCGCTCCCTCCTCTCGCAGGTGCTCCAGAACCTGGTGTCCAACGGCCTGAAGTTCCGCCGAGATGTGCCTCCGGAAGTGCGGGTGTCGTACGCCCGCACGGAGCCCCCCACGCTGGTCTCGGTCAGCGACAACGGGATCGGCATCGAAGCGGAGTATTTCGAGCGTATCTTCGATGCCTTCCAGCGGCTCCATCCCGCGGGCCGTTTCCCCGGCAGCGGCCTCGGGCTCGCCCTGTGCAAGAAGATCGTGGAGCGCCACGGCGGCCGCATCTGGGTGGAATCGACGCTCGGAGAAGGGTCGACGTTCCGGTTCGCGCTCCCGCATCTCGAGTTGCCGGACGACCCGTCCTGCTCGGGCTGATGCCGGCCTGGCAAGCCGGCTGCGCTGCCACGGACAACAGGGAGAGCGGACGCCCCGGGGCCTGAAGCCTTTCCTTGCCCAACCGACGGCAGCGGAGCATACTCCCTTCGTCAACCAGCCGGAGGGTGTTTCTGCATGACCGACAACTCGAACCTGGATTTCCGGGCCCGCGTCTCCCCCGTGTTCCGCTGGTTGGCCCTTTTCATGATGAGCTTCGTCGTGCTGGCGGTCTACTACGCGTACGACTCGCTCAACCCCATCGGGGAGCTCCTGAAGGGGGACCTCGGCATCACCGCCGCACAGTTCGGAATGCTGAAGCAGTCAGCGGTCTCCATTCCCAACGTGATCATCCTGATCTTCGGCGGCATCCTCATCGACCGGATAGGTTCCCGGATGGGGGGCGGTCTGTTTGCCGGAGTCTGCCTGGCCGGGACGATTCTTACGGCCATCGGAGGCCACGTCGAGTCGTACGGGATGATGTTCCTGGGCCGCGTGCTGTTCGGCTCCGGTGTCGAGGCGTTGCTGGTTGCCCAGAACAAGATCATCGCCAAGTGGTTCTCCGGGAAGGAGCTGGCCCTTGCTTTCGGCCTGAACCTCTCGATCTGCCGGCTCGGCACGTTCTTCGCGACGACCACGATGAACGGCATGACCCACACGTTCAAATGGCAGGGGGCATTGTGGGGAATCGCGGCACTCATGACCGTCGGCTTCCTGGTGTTCCTGGTCTATGCGTTCATCGACCGGCGGGTCGAGCGGAAGCACAAGTTCGAGGAAGAGAAGTCGGAGCGGATCGATGCCAGCCAGATCCTCGGGCTGCCGCGCTCCTTCTGGTTCATCACGGCACTGTGCGTGACGTTCTACTGCGCAGTCTTCCCGTTCCTCGACTTCGCTCCGCAGATCTTCGAGAAGCGGTTCGCCATGGAGACCGAGTACGGGTCTCCGGTCTCCAGCCTCGTCATCCTGCTGACCATCGTGTTCACGCCCCTGGCCGGCTACCTGTGCGATCGCTTCGGGCGGCGGGCCACCATGATGATGGTGGGCGCGTTCCTGATCGTGCCCATCCATCTCAGCATCGGGTTCCTCGCAGGCGGCGCGGCGGACCGCCCGGCCGAGCCGCTCTTCGAGATCCTGGGGAACAACATCTACCGGGTGTTTCCGTTCAACGGGATCGATGTCGTGCCCATCCTGCCGGTCATGGTCCTCGGGCTGGCGTTCTCGCTGGTGCCCGCGGCCATGTGGCCGTCGGTGGCCCGCATGGTGGAGCAGAAGCGCCTGGGGACCGCATACGGGATCATGGGGCTGCTTCAGAACCTGGGGCTCATGGTCGTTTCCCCGCTGGTCGGCTGGGGAGAGATGCCCGACGTCGCCAGCGGCATCCTCGGACCGTTCCAGCTCTCCTGCCTGATGCTGGCATCGCTGGGATTCCTGGGCTTCGTGTTCGCCGTGCTGTTGAAGATGGCCGACCGCAAGGCAGCCGTCAGCATCGAAGTGCCCGAAAAAGGGTAGGGGGGAATCGGGAGGAGACCGCGGAGTTCAGGGTGGGCCGTGCTACTTCATCAGGTTGTACGACTCGGCCTTGCGCCCCTTGATGTAGTCCTTCTTGGCCTCTTCGCTTTCCGCCGCAGCGTCCATGGCAGCACCGCCCGCGGATTCGAGAGCCCTGATCTGGGTGTCGAGACGCGCACTGGGGGTCGCAACAGCCTGCTCGCGGACCCTGCTCAGGCTCGACGACATGATTCCCCGTGCGGCTTCGAAGTCCCCCCTCTCGACGGCCCGGGCAGCCTGGTCCATCTCGTCCGCACTCTGCACCTCGGTGAGGCGGATCGTCACCTCGGTCTTCTCCGACTTCTTCACCGCCTCCGCATCGGCCGACACGGCCAGCCCCAACGGCATCTCCTCCTCGACGTCCCTGCCTTCCGCGGTCACATCTTTAAAGGAAAGGAAGAGAGTGCCGAGCTGAGCGGACGGGACCTTGGCGTCGGAGACCCGAAGCCTCACGAGGATCTCCCGGGTCTGAGCAGAGTAGAGCCCGCCCACCTTGATCTTCGCCATCCCGTCGTTGTCCTCGACCGGGTAGCCGAACACCTTGTCCAGCCGCACTCCGCTGGCGGGCCGGAACGAGAGGAACACGCCGCGGGCGACGGAGGAGGAGAGGCCGGCCAGCTCGTCCCCCAGGACGCCGGTGATCGTATCCGCGTTCTTGATGAAGTGGTATCGGCCGCCGCCCTGGTCGGCCACGCGGGTCATCAGGTCCTCGTTGTAGTCGAGGCCGACACCCAGAGTCGTAACCGAAACCCCGTGCGAGAACGCACTCGACGTCCGTGCAGCCAGCACCTCGGGCCGGGTCTCACCCACGTTGGCCAGACCGTCGGAGAGCAGGATCACGTGCGCCAGGTCGGTCTCCTCACGCTGCGCCTTCTCCAGGATGTCCAGCGCGGTGAACAGGGCCGGCCCCAGAGCCGTGCGATCCGTGGCGTTGATCTTCGCGATGATCTTGCGCAGCTGCTCCCGCCCGGGCCCGTCCATGGGAAGCCGCTCCGATTCCACCGAGACCTCCGTGCTGTAGGTGATCAAGGTGACGCGGTCGGTCCGATCGAGCTTGTCCACCAGCTCCATCGCCGCCTGCTTGACGAAGCGCAGCTTGTCCCCGCGCATCGAGCCCGAGCGGTCCAGCACGATCGCCAGGTCCAGCGGTGGCCGCTTCTTCACCTCGCTCTTGGCCCCCTGGAGCTTGATGAGCAGGTTCATGTCGCTCCCCTGGTCGGCCGGCAGCATGGTGAAGTTCGGGACCACCTCCATGGTCACCGGACCGAATGTCTTGGTAAGTTTATCTTCTGCCGGTTCTTTATCTTCTGCCGGCTCGGCCGGGTTCGTAGACGAACCCGTCTTGGCCGGCTTCTTAGCTTCTGCCGGCTCGGCCGGGTTCGCAGGCGAACCCGTCTTGGCCGGCTCCTTCTCCGCCGGCTTCTTAACTTCTGCCGGCTCAGGGAGATTCGCTTTCGAATCTCCCTTGGCCGGCTCCTTCTCCACCGGCTTTTTGACTTCTGCCGGCTCGGGGAGATTCGCTTTCGAATCTCCCTTGGCCGGCTCTTTCTCCGTCGATCTCTCTGCGCTGCCCGACTGGGGAGCCTGTTCCTTTCCGGTGTTCTGGGGCTGGCAGGAAAGCACCAGCGCCAACGATGCTGCAAGAATGATTGCGGTCCATATCCTCATGATGTCCCTCCATGGTTGCCAGGTTGACAGGGGCGGCGTGTTACGCTTGGTCCACCGGATGGTTCTACCGGGGTCCGAACGAAACGTCAACGGCTTGGGGCAGCCTTGTTACGCCCGGTCCTCCTCCATCCGGGCCTGGAGCGACTTCGGGAGGAGCTGGAAGAAGCGGCCGTGGGAGGAGCGGCGGGAGAACAGGGCGCGGGCATCCGCAGGACCGCCGGGTTCCACGAAGACGCGATTGCCCTTGGTCTGCACGACGCGCCAGCGGCGGCCGCCCAGGACCACGCCGTTCTCCGCCGGACCGGAGAGCTGGCCGATGGAGGCGCCTGAGCGAGCATCGACGACTTCTCGCGGGCGGGAGTCGGAGATGTTGGTGTGCACCTCCCCCTTCTCGGCCAGGTCGAGCACCCGCTGCGACGGCAGAACGACGTTGCCCCGGCGCGAGATCCACTCGGTGAGCAGCAGGTGATCGAGGATCAGCCCGAGCGTCTCCAGGTCCCCCAGCGGAAAGAGGCACGTCATGAGCCTGTCCACGTCCATGCCCGCCGGGTGTGAGAAGAGGAGCGAGAAGGTCTGCTGGACCGCGACGGAGAGATCGGGGCGGTACGGAAGGGAATCGAGCTCCTCATTGAGGGCCATGTCCTGGTATTGGCCGAACAGCTCCTCGTCCTCCCCGGTGCAGGCGAGGCCGAGTCCGAAGATCTCGGATTCCCGGCGGCAGGCACGGCCGAGGCGCTGTACGAACGAGGCCGCGTCGGGCGGAGGGCGGACGAGGAGCGCCGCGGAAACGTCGCCGATGTCCACCCCCAGCTCGAGCGTCATGGTGGCGAAGCAGACCGCAGCGGTGGCCGCACGGAAGTCCTGCTCGAGCCGCCGCCGACGCGCAGCCGTCAGGCTCGCATGGTGGACGAAGACCCCGTCCGCTGGCCAGAGGTGCCTGCGAACGGCCTCTTCCGCCAGGTTCTCGCACTCGGCGCGGCTGTTGCAGAACGCGAGCACCTTGAAGCGCCGGGCGGTCCGGCAGGCGGACAGCGCCTCGTCGAGGGTGCGCACGACCTGGAAACGGATGACCCGGGCCCGGCCGCTTCCGGCCACCTCGGCCTCCCCGATGTAGCGAAGGGCCATGCCCGGGGGATCGGCCACGGTGGCCGAGAGGATCACCTGCTGCGGCAGCTTCTTCCACGATTCGATCCGCAGGCGGTTGAGAAGGACCGAGAGCTGGTCCCCGCGGGCTGTGCCGTCCAGGAGGTGCAGCTCGTCGAGCACCAGGAACCGGACCCTGTCCCAGATTCCCTTGCGCCTGCAGAGCAGGGAATCGAGCGACTCGGGGGTGGTGAAAAGGGCATCCGGGAAGCGGGAAGGGAGGTATGGGTGGTCGGACGTCCGGAACGCGGCAGTCAGGGAGAGCTCGGCAAAGACCTCAGCGAAGCGCTTTTCCAGGTCGGCGATCAACGCCCGGGTCGGGGCGATGTAGAGCAGAGCCGGTCCTTCCTCAGGCCGCTGCTGCAGGAGGAGGCGGACCGCAGGGGCGAGAGCGGCCTCGGTCTTGCCCGACGCAGTGGGAGAGCAGACGACGGCATTGCTCCCCCCCAGCAGGATGGGGAGCGCCTCGATCTGGATGGGCGTCAGGCTGCCGAATCGGGCGAAGATCGGGCCCCAGGCGTCGCCCAGGCGGCGGCGGATCTCACGGACCTGGTCAAACTCGGACCGCATCAGAAGTTCCGGACGCGGGCGCACCGCTCGAGCGGTTCCCCCGGGTAGTGACGGAGGTAGTCCAGCACCTCGACCGTAGCCTTGGCGAACCCGCGCACCGAGCGGGAGGCGTAGGCCTCGGTCAGGAGCTGGGTGAACACCCATTGCTCGAGGTGGGAGGGGAAGCCGATTCCGTGCAGAGCACAGTATGTCCCCGCTATCTTCCCGAACAGACGGTAGAGGTCGCTTCTGCGGATGTCGGACAGTGCCAGGATCGGCTGGCTGTCCCGCCATTCCCTGAGGCGGCCCTTCACACGGCAGTCGGTCAGAGCGAGCATCACCTTGAGATGGCTGGGAGATGCGAAGGAGTAGCGGAGATCGGGGTAGTGGCCGCAGTAGACGAGATCGGACGTGGCACCGACCCGGAAGCCGGCCTTGCCCCGGATGACCTGCTCGACCAGCACAGGGTCGTCGTTGGCAGCAAGCGTCAGCCCACGCAAGAAGTTCAGCGTTCTCTTCCAGTGGTAGAGATGGCGACGGACTTCAGCAGTCTCCACTTCGTCGACCAGGAGCAGGAGCCCCTTGACCCCGCCTTCCGCAGCCAGGAAGCCGGAGAACGCGGTCAGCATGTTGCACGTGACGCTGGCCGCGGTCGTGATGCCGTGCAGGTTCGGGAAGAACTGCGAGTCGGCCCGGTCGCCGAGGAAGGCCTGCCAGTCGCCCCGGCGCTCGAGCCCCTCAGCGACGGCCCTGGCGAACCGCCCGTAGAACGGGTGGTCGGCCAGGCTCCGACAGCGGCCGGCCATGACGGCATCCTGGAACGTGGATACGGAATCCTCCAGCCCGTTTCCATTGGGCACGCGCAGGGCCTTCATCACGTGGCCGTAGAACCGGTAGGGAAAGGCGCTGTTCTCCTCGCCCGGGTCGACGCGGACCATGGCCACGGCAAAGCCCTGTTCGAGCCCCTGCTGCTCGAGGTAGCGGAGCATGTGGGTCTTGCCCGCCCCGTAGGCGCCGAGCAGGATGGAGCTCCCTTCAGCCGGGTCGTCGAGCCAGGTGCGCACTTCCTGGAACTCCATTTCGCGCCCGACGGTCCACTCCTTCAGAGCGAAGTCGGGCACGATGCCGATGCGGAGGCTCTCGAGGACCTGCCGGGAGCGGAAGTCGATGCGTTGGGGGCGGACCAGCGCGGTGGGGACCGCCCCGGCGGAGCGGGGTCGCTGCCCCGAGCCCGAGGCGTCTCCCGGTCGTGCCGCTCCACGGGCCACGACGGTGAGGGCCCGACACGGTACCCAGAGCGGGTGCCCGAAGAAGTTGACGCGGGCGTCGTACCCCAGGTTGCGTACTTCGAGCACGACGCCGGAACCGAGCCTGGGATGCTGGACCAGGTCCCCCGCGGCGATCATGCAGGTCCTCCCGAGACGAAGCTCTCGACGATCCCCGATGCCCAGGACTCGTCGAGATCAACTCCTTTCCGGCGGTGCACCTCGGCAAGGCCTCGCACCGCAGACTGGACGAAGAGGCGCCTGAACGAAATGTCCGCGAATCGGCTCTTCAACACCTGGCGCGCCAACAGGCGGAGCGCAGGGTCCGCCAGCAGCGGATCCAGCCGGGTGGCATACGCGATCTCGTAGATCCGCCACAGCTTGGAGCCCACCGAGCGGAGGTGGGTGGCAAGCTGCTCCTCGCTCAGGTTGGAATCGAGGTTGATGCGCACGCCGCTCGGGTTGTAGAAGTCGAACATGGAGGCGGTCCGTCCCTTGACGGCCTCGTACACGCCGGTCTTCCCGTCGAAGAAGCGGTAGTCCGGGATCGCGTAGGCGACGAAGGTGGACTGGAGGGTCCCCCGTGCGGTCTCGTCGATGAGCTCGCGAAGGTTGCTGAGCAGGTACTCCCGCTGCTTGCCGGAGAGGCTTGGCGTCCGCTCCGCCTCGTCGAACAGGATGGTCAAGCCCGAGAATCCCGCCTGCCGGACGAACCGGGTGAGGGACCGCAGCGACGAGAACGCGTTGCTGCGGTCGATTCCCCCCGAGATGCCGAGCTGCCGGTACCGGGTCCGATCGTGTCCCTGGGCCGAAAGCCACAGAACCATCTCCTCGGCCTCCTCTTCACGCCCTGAAAGGAGGGCGGAGAGGGCCGCCTTGAGCGCACGCTGGAAGTTGAGGTTCTCGAGGTCGCGGACCGCATCCTGCACCTGCATCTGGAGCAGGTCGTCGGGGCCGTCCGGGGTGCGTGCCCTCCACCGGGCGACCGCGGCCTTGAGCAGAGACATCAGCCCCGGGTTGACGTCCCTGCCTTCCGGCGGAAAGGCCACCGAGGCAGCGACGGCCCTGTAGACGCGGTCGAGCTGGTGGAACGGAGTTTCCTCAGGCGTGAGGCTGACGTACGCGACTGCGAAGTCCCGCTCCCAGGCCAGCTCGCGCAGGAGGTATAGGAAATGCGTCTTTCCACCGCCGTAGTGGCCGACGAGCAGCTTGAACGTGGCTCCGCCTTCCTTCAGATAGGAGGAGAAGTAGTCCTCGTCGAGCAGTCGCAGCGTATCTTCGAAGCCGTCGGTGAAGTAGAGCGTCCCCCACATGGGGGGCTGGCCGGCCTCGCCAACAGTCTGGATGATCCGGCGGGCATCGAACTGGTTCAGCTCTCCGTTCATTCGCTCCTCCTGAATGTCAGTGTGGCGTAGTGCACCCCTTCCCCCCTTGCCGTGCGCGGGACCCAGAGGCTGTCCCCGTCACGGACGTCCTCCCTCGTGGCGATGCCGAGGCCGAGGCTCATTCCGTCGGCGGCGCGCTCCTCGGACAGGAAGAGCTGGTACGAGAAGCTCACCTGTCCGTAGGCGCGGAACGTCCCCTTCGACGGGTTTCGGAGGAACCGCTCCTCCTGGGCAGCAAAGCAGAGCTCCGCCAGCACGGCCAGGATCGGAACCGGCCCCTCCGGGTTGCGCCCCCGCCGGAAATGGGCCATGCGCCAAGCATCCAGAAGCGCGGGGAGAAAACGGCCCGGGGGGAGGAGCCCATCCTCGAGCGACCGCCGGGCCTCCAGGATGGCCTTCTCCACCTTGTCCACCTCCGCCCCCGCAACCTGCTCCAGCCTGGCAATCCGCGGCCCATAGTACAGGCTCGCCACGAGCCCCTTGGTCGTGCTTTCGAACAGCAGGGTGAAGATGCCGCACGATAGCTCGGGGAAGCGGCCGTCGAGCGTGAGCCCGGCCGCTGCGAGGCGCCGGTGCAGCTCCTCGAGCATGTGCAACACCTCCTTCTGGGCCGCAGCCTCCGCAGCCTGCTGCAGCGGGTGAAGCGCATCGTGCAGCGCAGTCAAGAGCCCGCCGAGGTTACCCTCGCGCAACTCCGGAAGCAGCTTGCGTACGACGGAAAGCTCCTCGGCCCCCTCGACCGCCAGGTTCCGGCCGGTCGAGGCCAGCTTCCCGAGCTTCCTGGCGGCATCCGATGTCTTCTCCATCTTTGCGGAAAGGCCGGCCAGCTCTTTTGCGGCCTTCAGGTACTGCTCGAGCAGACTGTCTTGCCCATCCATGGGACCTCCAGCGGGAGGCCGCGGCCTGGTTGCCGGGGGCTCCCATCAATGTACTCTCCCCGCGATCCGGCAAGGAGATCCCGTCATTGTACTTCCCGCTCCGCGGGGGGGCAAGTCGGAATTGCGGGCCGGCGAGCCGCCTGCACCTCCGCATGACTGCCGCAGGAGGTGGTCCCGAGGCTTGCCACGTTTCGGCAGCAGGCTACAATGGGTGAACCTCCGCAAGCGGAGGTAGGGAGGGATGCGGATGGAGAAGAAGGTGGTGCTGGCACTGGTTGCGGCCCTCGCATTCCCGGTGGACGTTCCGCCCGCGAATGCGCAGCCCGCAGGGTTGAGCAAGCCGCCGCTGGCGGAGGAAGAGGTGCCCCGCGACCTGGCCGGCTTCGTCCGGGTGCGGACCAAGGCCGCCGGTCGGATCGGGCTCCAGGAGAAGCGGGTCGAGGCAGCTGGAAAGGACGCGGCGAAGAAGGCCCGGGCGGTCATGGACCTGGCTCAGCAGCACTGGGACCTTTCGAGCCTGTGCGAGAACGAGCTGCTCTCGGGCTTCCTGGAGAAGGGGCTGGAAGACGCCGGAGGAGACCAGGCCCTTGTGCTGGAGCTGAAGTCCAGGCAGGCGGAGGTCAGCCGGTGCATCCCCGCTCATCGACAGGTCGCGGTGGATCTCCTCTCGGAGCTTGCCGGCAGCGGGGACTCGTCTCCCCTCTATGACGAGGTGCTGTTCTACCTCGCCTGGTACGAGTTCCAGGTGGAGAGGAAGAAGGATGGGTTGGGGCATTTGAAGACGCTCCTCGAGAAGTTCCCGCAGTCCCCGTTCGCACCGGAGGGCTGGCTCCTGGTCGGGGAGTTCTACTTCGAGCTCTCAGCCATCGAGAAGGCGGTCGACGCCTACCGGAAGGTCACGGCGGATCCGAAGAACCGGCTCTATCCGTTTGCCCTGTACAAGCTCTCGTGGTGTCACTTCAACCTCGCCGAGTATGAGACCGCGCTCAGGGAGCTGGTGCAGGTGGTGAACGTTGCAGGCGAGTCCCCCCACTGGGCGAGCCTTGCCCGGGAAGCCGCGGATTCGCTGCCCTACTTCTACGCCGAGATCGGCAAGCCCGAAGCGGCCCTGGAGTTCTTCCGGAAGGTCGATTCGGCCCGACTGGAGCGGCTGGTTGCGAAACTGGCCCTGGTCTACCACGAGCAGGGCAAGCTGAACGAGTCGATCGCAATGTGTCGGACTCTGCTGGAGCAGTTCCCGAAGTCGGACAAGGTGCTCGGGTATCGCCTGCTCCTGGTGAAGAACCAGGGGGCCCGTGGGGACTCGAGCGCCCTGGTCGCCGAGTTCGAATCGCTCGCCGATTCCGCAGGCGCCGGAAAGCCCGGTCCCGGGCTCCTCGAAGAGGCCCGCAGCGAGGTCGTCAACTGGATCACCCTGTACGAGAAGGAGCGCTCTCCCGCCAAGGAGGTGCTGATCCAGCGACTCAAGGCGGTGCAGCAGAAGCTGGCTCCCTGATCCGGCGGTTGTCCCCACGCGCGCATAGTGGTATCATGTGTCTCGGCTTCTGTGGTTCAGCACAAGACGACGAACCGGAGGGGAAGCGATGGGCAAGGACGAATTCGAGGTCGAGGAAGGAAAGGAAGTCGTACGCCGGACCATCGTCGGCGGCCGGCCGTTGGCCCGCCGGACCCGTACCATCCGTGTGCCCATCGGTATCGAGAAGATCCTGGTGCGGGCAGCGGCGGACGCGTCGTTCCGGCGGCGCCTGTTCGAGGATCGGGCAACCGCGCTGCAACCGTTTGCCGGCGAGCTGTCGGCCACCGAGGCGGACGTGCTGGCCGGGATTCCGGCCGAGACCCTGCGGGAGATGGTCGGCCGCATCGACCTGAAACGGCACGCGACGGGCCGGTTCATGAAGGGAGTCCTGGCCGCGGCACTGGCGGCCTCGGCAACGACGCTCATGAGCTGCGAGGCCTTCGAGGGGCATACGAAGGGGGCTGTACCCGACCCCGATGTCGTGGACGTCATCTACGACCGGACTGCGCCGGACGCGGGCGTGATTCCCGGAGCCGACGTCGAGTTGGAGGACTTTGCCCTGAGGGCCGGAGAGAACGTCGTGATGCCGGACGAGATCGAAGTCGATTCGCTCCCGGCCCCTGGGGGGATCCTTCCGGATGCCCGCTGATTCGGAGATGCCTCTGTGATCCGTTTCCCCACATCGATGTTCGTTCGGAATCCGGGAGGGAGCCCTGCCATGAGGTTCTTCGGTCTGCTGGTCTGCTGGTCGCTACTTGGGGTGGTTTCCCACGCTCGTGCGGGAGAAGTGACCGAGTGCAAGGGGTCGTTGAAGCCGACCGTGCCCGGCGGTTGTGGCAGCGTGACCGAGGTCGGGTGCTGTGATGCCTTCGGCCGGGTCCTGTACTGCAAGGGAAAGGACCTGTACTGCATCGACTGCACCGACGGGTTCCAGTACTGTGGGTGGAAGAGCGCGGGGTACTACGACTGCGGTGCGAAAGAAGGGGCGGAAGACCCGATGGGCAAGAACCCGTTCTCCTGCTCCGGGGCCTGCAGCCCCCTGTGCCACGAGGGCTCGCCGTGCAGTCCGGAGTGTCCGGCCCAGTGTGGAGCCTGCGAGGGTGGGGGCGTCTGCCAGGCCGGAGGGACGTGCTACGTGCCGGCGTGTGCGGGCAAGGAGTGCGGGACCGATCCCATGGGGTTTGCCTGCGGCAACTGCCCGGCCGGCAAGGTGTGCGAGGAAGGCCTCGGGAAGTGCCTGTCGCTCCCCGAGCCGTGCCTCCCCAAGAGCAAGCCGGGCTGCGGCGGGTGCGACTGCGAGGCCTGCGTGTGCGGCAAGTACCCGAACTGCTGCACCGAAAACTGGGACATCTTCTGCGTCGCAGCCTGTGAGGTCGGTTGCGGGTTCGATTGCTCGCCCTGTCCCGAGAAGCCGTCGTGCGAGGGGATCGAGTGCGGCAAGTTCTGCGGGCTCGAGTGCGGGAAGTGCGACAAGGGGAAGGTGTGCAGCTACGGGAAGTGCTGCGCTCCGAGTTGTGCGGGGAAAGTGTGCGGCAGCGACGGGTGCGGGGGGCAGTGCGGCACGTGCCCCGGGACCGACGAGTGTGAGGCTGGCCAGTGCGTGGCGTGCAAGCCGAAGTGCGCAGGCAAGGAGTGCGGAGGGGACGGGTGCGGGGGCGAGTGCGGGACCTGTCCGCAGGACGCGGAGTGCGTGAGCGGTGTGTGCAAGAAGCAGTCGTGTTTCGACGCCTGCGGCGGCCAGTCCGTGTTCGACTGCTGGTGCGATGCCGCGTGCATGCAGTATGGCGACTGTTGTCCCGACGTGTGCCTGGAGTGTCCGGAGATCTGCGGCGAGACCGGTTGCCAGAAGATCGGGGCCGAGGGATGCTGCTCCGGGACGAAGCC
>VGRX01000099.1 GCA_016875215.1 Deltaproteobacteria bacterium | reverse complement strand
GGGGCGGCCACGGTCGCAACCGGCTATGGCCGTCACGGCGTGGAGGGGGCATTGACCGCGGTGACCGAGATCACCTGTCACGCCCGCGGCATCCTCGCCGTGCTTCCGGACACGCGCCTGCTGATCGACATCGGGGGACAGGACAGCAAGGCCATCCTCATCGCAGCGGACGGACGGGTGGCCGACTTCGCCATGAACGACAAGTGCGCCGCAGGTACCGGCCGCTTCCTCGAGGCGATGGCGCGTGGGCTTGAGGTGGACGTCGACCGGCTCGGCTCGCTGGCGGCAATCGCCACGACCGACATCACCCTGAGCAGCATCTGCACCGTGTTTGCCGAGAGCGAGGTGGTGTCGCTCATCGCGGACGGGAGTGCCGCAGCGGACATCGCCCGCGGACTGCACCGGGCCGTCGCGGCCCGCACTCTGGGCCTGGTCAGACGGGTCGCCCCCAGCCTCGATGGGCTGCCGGTGGCGATGTCCGGAGGGGTGGCCCGCAACGAAGGGGTGGTCAGGGCGCTGGAGGAGGCGCTGGGCGTCCGGGTGAGCGTCCCCGCGGACCCGGACACGATCGGAGCCCTCGGCGCTGCCCTGATCGCTCGCGACCGCTGCCGGAGCTAATCGTACAGCCCTTTCTTCTTGGGCGATGGCAGGGCGTAGGAGCTCATCGTCTGGCGCATGAAGAAGGGGATCTCGACGTACTTCTCCAGCTCCATGCAGGCGCGGTTCGCACTGCACGTGCACCCGGAGTAGTCCTTGTTGTTGCACCCTTCCACGCCGTTCGGATACACCAGGCCGTCCTTGATCCCCGAGACCGTGGGGTCGAACCTCACGAGCGGCTCGCCGGTATCCTCGTTGAACTTCGGCAGGTACCAGTCGGGCTTGCCGTCCCCGTCCAGGTCGGGGCCGTCGTCGCAGTCATAGCCCTTGGCCAGCAGGCTGTTGGCGTACTCGAGCACTCGGGCAGCGATCCCCTTCTCCACCGTCCTGCCGAACAGGGTCTCACGCCCGTAGGTCTTGGCCACGTACACCTTGCCGGCCGGGTAGTGGAACTCGATCCGGTTCGCGAACCCGGGGTCCGCATCCTCGCCCAGCTCCCACACCCGCAGCATGTCGATCCACTTCTGCTGCTGGTTCTCCGGCAGGTAGAGCATGGTCCACGCGATGAGGAACTTCTGCTGCTCCCAGCCGATCTGCGGGTCGATGACGTTGACCTTGGCCGGCACGTAGGGCTCGAACGGCCCGGTCCCGGTTCCGTAGCTGCTGCAGATCGTGCTTCCCTCGCCGGCAAAGCACGCCTGCGGCGTGGTCCCCCACCAGGTCGTCCAGCCGAACCCCTGGGCCGGGAAGCCGTCCTCGTCGAGCACCGGCTTCTCGTTGTTGTGCGCTGCGATGCGCACCCCCTTGATGAAATCGTCCCCGGTCAGTGCATTGGCCAGGAACCGCCGGTATCCATCCGGGAACAGGTCGGCCAGCGACACCGCACGATAGCGCGCATCCACGAAGTCCTGCCGGGAATCGGAGATGAAGTTGTCCACCGACTCGGTGAACAGCATGGACGTGTACATCTTGTCGTAGTAGGAGCCCGCGTTCACCGTGATCTCGCTGTTGTACTCCCCCTGGTTGCCGGCCAGTTTGTTCTCCACGGGCCGGCCCCCCCACGACACGTTCCGGAACACGCCGGTGGCGCCGTTGGGCACGTAGAGCACCGTGTCCCCGGTCTGCCCCTGTGCATCCACCTCGGAGCGCAGGACCGGGGTTCCCCCCTTCGAGTCCTTGTAGTGCGGTCCCGCCTCGGGGCGGCTCGCAAGGCGGGTGAAGTGATCAAACACCAGCCCGGATGCCAGCATGTTCTCCTTGAAGAACATCGGTGCCACCGATGGCCAGAGCTGGTCGAAGTTGTACCCCATGGCCACGGCGAAATCGCGGTAGTAGTTCTTCAGCAGCCCCATCCCCTTGGCCCCGTCCCGCAGCTTCTCGTTGAACCGGGTGAGCGCCCGGTTCGCGGCGGAGCGGACGGAGAAGGTCTCCCGCCCACGGCGGTAGTTGTCGAAGATGTGCCCCACTTCCTGCTGCGTGATGAGGAAGTTGAAGATCTCGTACGGGTCCGCACCGTTGTCGTGGCGGTACACGCTCAGATTGCCCAGGTCCGCCCACCGATCGGTGGCGAACCCGTAGGGGAAGCGCACCCGGCCCAGGTCATCCACCGCCCGATCCGCCCGTGAATACCCGTTGTACTCCTCCGAGGTCGGCGCACGCAGGTCATCCCAGTCCACGTAGTCCACCGGCTGCTGCCGGCAGCGCGTGTACTTGCCCCCGACATGCACCAGCAGGCCGTCCAGAACCGGGTGCCATGCCCCCGACTTCTTCTGGTCGAACCGGGCCGGAGTGAACTTGACCGGATCCACCTCCGCGCACCCCTGGATCAGGTCAAAGTGCTTCTGGAGCTGCGAGTAGTGGATCGGTTCCCCCTTGAAGTCGTGCTGGATTCCGAGGATCCCGCCAAAGCCGTCCAGCTTCGCCACCGAGGTCGCAGCACGCTCCGTGCCGATGAGGTAGGAGGGATCCTGGTAGACCGCGACGGCATCGCCGTAGAACATCCTGGCCGTGGCGAAATCCCAGGCGCCGAGCCCGAGGAAATCCTGCGTGGTCTCCCCGGGATACTCCATGACCGAGGAGTGCATGAACATCCACTCCAGGTTTGCCTCCTCGTTCGGCGACATCGGATCGAAGTAGCGCGGCCCCACGCACTTGGCGCCGTCCTGCACGAGATCCGTGCACTCGTCAGTCTCCTTGCCGTCCTGGGTGCGGAGCTGCCAGTACTGCGGCCGGAAGTTCCACGCATCGGACGAGCTCACGAAGTTGTGACGCAATCCGACCGAATGGCCCATCTCGTGAGCGATTACGGCGTAGTGTGCGCGCTGTGCGACGTACTTCCGCATCTTCTCCGCCCGCGCCTGCTGCACGTCGAGGGGATCCGCCGGGTTGAACGGCCCGAACTTCTGCTCGAGCACGTCGGCCAGCGGTGCGATGCCCAGCGGCGCCTCGGCCATGTGCAGCATGCACGCTCCCCGCTCGGCCAGAGCGTTTTCCTTCATGTGGAACAGGTCGCGCTGCAGCGACGGGTTGCCCCCGCGCAGCGGCGACGCCAGGTCCAGCACCGATTCCGACATGGCCATCCCCTCGACGCCCATCTGCTGCTGCACCATGGCCGTCATGAGCTGCGCCTCGGTCTGGCTCCCCATGGCGGCCGCACGCCGGGCCGCGTACACCGGCGCCTGGGTCGAGGCCGCTCCCAGGGCCGCCTTCACCCCCTTCATCTCCTCCTTGAGCTTCTGCGTGGCGGCCATCACGTCCGGGTGCAGGGCAGCAAATGCCCCCGGGTCCACGGCCATGCCTCCCGCCTCCTCCGCAGAGAACTCGGTCAGCCTGCGGTTCATCTCGTCCCGGCTCATCCGTGGCAGGACCCCGCCCGACGAGGCAGCCTCCGCAGCCTGGGCCCACTTGTGGACCCAGGTACCCTCGGTCACGTCCTCGGTGACCAGCTCCCCCTTGATGTAGCGCGCCTGGTCCACCACCTGCTGGCTCCACAGGTCGGAAATGTGCGACCAGACGTTGATGCTGGCCGAAATGGTGAGCCCGGTCAGCGGATCCTCGGCATCGGTGTAGATCCCCCACGGCGATGGGGTCTGCGGCTCCATGATCACATTGACCTGGTGGTAGCGCAGGTCCCCCTTGCGCACGTTGAGCGCAGCGTTGCACACCGCCAGGGCCTCGTCGTCCCCCGACTCCCGGGCCGAGGCGCACTTGGCCGCGGTCGTCCCGGACGGCAGTCGCGCACTCCCACACGCCGGGTGATCCCCCGCCTCCACCGGGCTGTGGCACAGCACCAGCATCTCCGGCATCTTCGCCAGGGCAATCACGCCGGCCGCATACCCGCGCTCCGCACCGATCGAATCCGCCAGGGCAGTGCACTTCTCCCGACTCCCCTTGAGCTTCTCGTACGCGATCCCGTTGAGGCAGTCGTCCACCTCGAGCGCCAGGGCCACGGCATCGCCGTTGTCATCCTGCTGCCCGTGGGTGACCGGGTGCTTCGACGCACAGTCCTCGCCTGAAGTCCGCACGCACTCCACGTAGCGGGCCGTCATCACCGCACTGCGCAACGCCACGTCCCACTCGTGCGCGGCAAGCGCAGTCGACTCGAAGTAGTCCGGATGGCTCCCCTGCGTGTAGTACCACGGAATCACCGTCGGCGCCCGCTCGCGATACGGCAGCGTGCACTTCTGCGAGAACTCGTCGCAACGGCTTCCAGCCCCGGCCAGCTCGCACTCGTCCTCGGTCCCGTTCCCGTCGTCATCCCGGTGCGGGTCCGCCCCGAACTTCGTCGTCTGCGGGGTGAAGCACTCGATCGCCCCGGTCATGCTCTCCGGGTCATCGTAGTAGTGCGCACGTTCCCAGATCTGGTAGCGCGTCAGGAAACGGTGCCACTGCTCGTCGCTCATCCCGTAGTTCCGGGCGTAGCCGTGCCGATCCACGGTGAACCCGCCGTGCGCCTGGAACCGGTACCCGTCCCAGTGGACCGGCTCGTAGTCGAGATCCTCCACCCGCCGGAACGACTGTCGAATCGTCAGCTCCACCGGAGCGCACATCCCGTACGGCGCGGACCCCGAGAAGAAGTCGTAGTCCAGGAAGCAGGACGGGAATGCATCGATGCCCCAGCCCAGCGCGCTCAAGTCCACCACTCCCGGCTTGGCGAATGCCTTGTTCGTGATGTCGAAGTACCCGTTCTCGAAATCGAACACGGGGGCATCGCCGTTTTCCGGATCATCCACGTAGTAGGCGAGGGGCTCGTACTCGATCCCGCCAAACACGGGGAGCAGCGACAACGTGTCGAAGTCGTAGTTGTCTGTGCTGAGGTTCTTCGAGAAATCCACCCGGACATACTCCCGCTCGTGCCACGGCCGGTCGGTCGTGTTCTCCTCCAGGACGTTCAGCTTCTCTCCGGTCGTCGGGTTGTACGCGTTCACGATGTCGAAGTGGCTCTGGATCGGGTAGGCAGCAACGATGATCCCGTCCAGCACGGCCTTGCCGGCCCCCTTGCCATCCGAGTCGGCGACCCGCTCGTACGCCAGCCGCGCAATGAGCAGGTCCTCCGTGATCTCGAACCTGACCCTCGACAACGGCTGCGCATACGTGGAGGTGAACAGCCCGTCCTGGGCAGCACCATACCCCACGTCCACCAGCGTCCCCTGAGCGTAGAACTCCGGGTTGTCCTCCGGGTCCTGCAGGTCCTCCCCGACGAAGAAGGCCTTCGGCAAGGCGTACGGCTGGACCCTGTCGATCGCCTCCCGCTCCTCGGCACAACCGGCAGCCATCATCCCGAGCACGGACAGCAGGAGAATCGAAAGCAGCTTTCCTTTCATTGCTCCACCTCCTTCGAGGTCAGTTGCGATACCAGGCTTCCGAAATGGAACTGGACATCCAGGTACACCAGCGTGTAGCGGTTGAAGAACGGCTTCTCCGGCGTGGAATCCGGCCTGAGCTGCGGGTTCACGGTGCTGACCCCGAGCTCGAACCCCAGCGACCGCAACGGCCGGGTATGCGCTTCGAGCCCGTAGGCCATCACGTACCGGCGCTCGGTCCCCTCCTGCGGCTCGTAGCTGACCTGCTCGTCTATCGTCATCGGGTAGAGCATGTCCACCAGCACGCTGGCAGAAGCCGAAATCCCCAGCCAGCGGGCGAAGTCGACACCCAGGTCCACCCCGTGCGCCAGCCGCCATTCCGGGTTGCGGACCCCCATCCCGAGGTACGCGTCGCAGCCGGAGCCCGCTTCCAGACAGTCCGGAATCAGCGGCGCCTCCCGCTCGCTCGTCGTGCTCTCGTTGAAGAAACGGGTAGCGGAGAACCCGTACCCCACCCAGGCCCCGTCCAGAACGTCGAACTGCCGCTCAACCCGCACAGACGGTTTGAGCGCGACCAACAGCGTGCGGGCCTTGCTCACCTTGCTCGTCGGAAGCTGCACCGAAAGCCCGGCCGACAACCCGAGCCGTGCCACCGGAACCACGTAGAACCGGCTCGCCGACACTCCCAGCGACACGTCCCCCCACTCGATCTCCCCCCGTTGCGTGGTCACGTCCGAGTCGGTGAGCTCACGCGACAGCGACGCACCCGCATCGACCGAGACAATCGACCCGAACCACCACCGCGGGTGCAGGTCCAGCTCCATCGCGTAGTAGGGATTGTACGTCAGCTCCGCATCCTTCCGGAGCGACAGCGCAGTCCCGACGTTCCGCCAGGTGAGGACCGACCCCCGCCAGGGATCGCCCCCCCCTTCTCCACCGGAGGCGGTACCGCCTTGAAGCAGCAGAAACACGACGAGGAGCACCCGACATCGCCTGAATCCCATGTCCTCCTCCTCCCCCGCCGACGGGGTTTGAACGCATGATAATGAGCGACCCGGCACGAGTCAATTGCCGCGGCGCACGAAAGCGCACAGGCCCTTGCCGCTGGCCGCTCAACGCAGCCGACAACCTCCGGAATACCTCGGGAGAGACATCCGGAATCCGCATAGCGATGCAGAGGTTTTGCATTGCATGCAGAAACGAACGCAACGCGTCATCCGGCAGCCCTCCACGGACTGCCGAATGTTCGATTCGTACTCCCTGCCGTTTGCATTCGCAAGCCTTCTGAGCTATGGTGGAAGTCCGATCGAACGCGGGCGCGACTCGATCGCATTGTTCGCCGGGAGCCAAACAACCCGATGGAAGACTGGTTCGAATGGTCCGAGTTCCTGGGTGAGGGGGATGACAAGCTTGCCGCCCTCACCGATGCGGCGCAGCGTCTCGCCCGACGCCGCTCCATGCTCTGGCAGCTCTTCGAACGCTGTCCCATCGGCCTCTTCTCCATCGAGAACTCCTCCGGGAAGTTCGTGCGCGTCAATGCCGAGTTCTGCCGCATCACCGGCTACACCCGGGAGGAGGCACTCAACCTCTCCTATCTCGATGTCGTCGCACCCGAAGATACCGAGCGGGTCGCCGACTATCGCCGCCGACGCATCCTGGGCGACCCCACCATCCCCGCCACCTACGAAATGCTGATCCGGCACCGCTCCGGGGATCGCAAGGTCGTCGTCTTCTCTGCCAACGTGATCCGGCTGGCCGACCACATCTTCGCCTCGCTGCGCGACATCACCGCCGAGCGGCTGATGCTCGACCCCATCTTCCAGTCGCAGAAGATGGACAGCCTCGCACTCCTCGCCGGCGGCCTCGCCAACGAGTTCAACAACCTCCTCTCCGCCATCTCGGGGCACGCTCAGCTCGCCCTGCCGCGGGTCGAGCACCTCCCCGACGTCGTCGATTCCCTCCAGCGGATTCGCCAGGCGGTCTCCTCGGCCACCACGCACGTCGAGTCGCTCCTTGCGTTCTCCAGGCGCAGTACCAACGTCATGGAGTCGGTCGACCCGGGGGCCGTCGTAGCGGCTCTCCCCCAGGTCCTCCCGTCGTTCGTCACCCGGGACGTCACCATCCACTTTGCCGGACTCCAGGACAGCGGCCCGGTCCGAGGGGACGCGGCCCGCCTCGAGCAGGCCTTCTTCAACATCCTCGTCAACGCTGCCGAGGCCGCATCCCTGAGCCCCTCCCCCGAGGTCCTCATCCGCATCGAGCGCTCTCCCCTTCCGGCCCGACTCCAGTCCGAGCTCGGGCCCGGGACCTACCTGGTCCTCCACTTCCAGGACAACGGCCCCGGCATTCCCCTGGAAAACATGGGCCGCATCTTCCAGCCCTTCTTCACGACAAAGGACAACCGCAGCCATCCCGGCCTCGGCCTTCCGACCGCCTACGGGATCCTCAAGGACCACGCCGGATTCCTGGAGGTCCGTAGCGGGCTGGGCGAAGGAACCACGTTCTCCGCATGGCTTCCGCTCGACACGGATCCCTCCCTGCTCGTCCCTGCGACCGTCGAGCCCCCCCAGCACGCGCACGAGGCCGCTATCCTCGTGGTCGACGACCAGGAGATCGTTGCCGAGCTCATCTGCGACATCCTGAACGGCAGCGGCTACGATGCCCGCTACATTACCTCTTCCGTCCAGGCGCTCGAAGCGATCTCCGCCGGTACGGAAAAGCCCGACCTGCTCATTCTCGACCTCATGATGCCCCGAATGGACGGCCGTGAGTTCATCCGACAGCTCGACATCGTCCGCTTCTCGGGCCCCATCATCGTCACCAGCGGATACTCCACCCCCGCAGATGACGACGTCCGCCTCAAGTCGCGCACCTCCGGCTTCCTCAGGAAGCCCTTCGAGAAGGACCGGCTTCTCGCTCTGGTCGCTGCCGCGCTCGACCGGGGGTTCCCGGACCCGGCCCTTCCTCCTACCGACAGGGAGACCCGATGACTCCGGCCATCTCCTGGCTCTACATCCCCCCCATCATCGGGGTAGTGGCAGCACTCGTGTGGCTTGCCGTCATCCTCGTGCTGCGCACACGCCAGCAGTTGCTGGACCGCCGGCTCCAGGCTCTTGTGGATGCCGGAAGAATCGAAGACGCGGCCGTACTCCTCCAGGAGGCCGGACGGACCACCGACGCCGCGCGGCTGCTCGCTGACCACGGTCGCCATTCCTCCGCTGCCGACCTCCTGCGGCAGGCCGGTGATTTCGTCTCGGCCGCCCGCTTCTGCCTCGATGCCGGCGACCTCGCCAGGGCCGCCGAGCTCTTCCAGCGGGGAGGTGACCTCACTGCCGCTGCCGGTTGCTACGTCTCGGCCGGACGCATCGACGAGGCGATGCACCTGTTCCGACGGACAGGGGACCTCTCCACCGCTGCCAGGCTCCTGGAACGGGCCGGACAGCACAAGCTCGCTCTCGACCTCTACCTCGAAGTCGGTGACGTCGAGCGGACGGCCGCACTGGCCATGGACCGCGTCACGGACCGGGCAGAGCTCGGCCGGCTCGCTGCCCGCCTGGCCGACCGCGGAGAACACCAGCTCGCCCTTCGACTCTACGTCAAGGGGGGACACCAGCGCGAGGTCGGCCTCCTGGCCGAGCGCTTCGGCTTCTTCGACCAGGCGCTCGACGCCTTCCTCAAGCAGGACTACTTCGAGGACGCTGCACGCGTATGTGCCGCCCGGGGCAACCACCGGGACGCGGCACAGCTCTACCTCAAGGCCGGCCGGCTCGAGGATGCGGCGGGCCAGCTCCTGGCCCATGGAGACCCGCTCGCGGTTGCGCGGCTCTTCCGGCGGGTCGGCGCTCACGACCGCGCCCTCCAGGTCCTCGACCAGGTCCCACAGTCCTCCGCCGCCTTTCGCAACGCCCTCCTTCTCAAGACCTCGCTCCTCGCAGAGAACCACCGCCTCGATGCAGCGGCCAACACCCTCAAGCAACTCCTCGAGGTCGTAGGCTACATCACCGACAACGTCGAGCTGGTCTACCGCCTCGTCGACCTGCAGCTCCAGCTCGGCCTGGCAGCCGAGGCGATCGCCAGCCTCGAGAGAGCCAAACGTTCCGGACTGTCCGATCCCCGCATCGACGAGCAGCTCATGCTCCTGCGCCAGTCACCCCATGGCCTTCTGGAACCCGAAGAGGATCTGGCCAAGACCGTGCCGGCGGATTTCCGCGGGAGGGGACGGATGCGCGGCTCCTCCACCACCCTGGGATTCCCGCGCTCCGACCGCTACGCGCTCAAGCGTAAGCTCGCCCGGGGCGGGCACGGCGTCCTGTTCCTGGTGGAGGACCGCAAGCTCGGCAGGGAGGTCGTCCTCAAGCTCCTCCACTCCGAGACCCTCCCCTCCGAGGTCGCCAGGAAGTACTTCATGCGCGAGGCCCGCACCGCGGCCGCCCTCGACCATCCCAACATCGTCAAGGTGCACGACTTCGGCGAGCTTGAAGGGCGCCCCTACATCGCCATGGAGTATGTCGACGGGCTCAACCTCATGGAGCTCTACGAGAACACGGGAGGCGCCCTCCCGTTCGAGCGCATCTGCTCCATCGGCATGCAGCTCTGCGAGGCCCTGGCCTACGCGCACACACACAGCATCATCCACCGCGACGTCAAGATGGAGAACGTCATGGTCTCCTCGCTCTGGCAGGTCAAGCTCATGGACTTCGGCCTGGCCAAGGCGCTCGACGAGAATCCCGACCGCTCGCTCTTCATCATCGGCACCCCCTTCTACATGTCACCGGAGCAGATCGTCGGCGAGCCGCTCGACAACCGGACCGACATCTACTCTCTCGGCGTCCTCCTTTTCCGGCTCTTCACCGGCCGCCTGCCGTTCGAGGAGGGAGAGGTGCTCTCCCACCACCGGAACACCCCGGCCCCGGACCCGCGCGGCATCCGCCCCGGCATCAACGCCCCGATTGCCGAGATGGTCCTGAAGTGCCTGGCCAAGAACCGCAACGCACGGTACGGAAGCGCACAGGAGATCGCTGCCGTCCTCGAAGCGGCCCGCAGGGAGGGTTGACATGATCGAGAACCGGGTCTCAACGACGGTCGAACGACCCAACGGACGCCGGCTCGTCTCGGTCCACGGGGACATCACCCGCGAGCAGGTCGATGCCATCGTCAACGCGGCCAACTCCCGGTTGCTTCACGGCGGCGGTGTAGCGGGGGCCATCGTCCGCCGGGGAGGACGCCCCATCCAGGAGGAGAGCCTCGCCGTCGCCCCCGTCGCAACAGGCTCCGCCAAGGCCACCGGAGCCGGCCGGCTTCCCTGCAAGATGGTCATCCACGCCGTCGGCCCCGTCTGGGGTGGCGGAAACGCCGGTGAAGAAGGCCTGCTCGCTTCCGCTGTCGAGGCCGCCCTGACCATCGCGCACAACAGCCGCCTGACGACCATCTCCTTCCCGGCCATCTCGGCAGGCATCTTCGGCTACCCCCCGAGACTGGCAGCGGCAGTGATCGTCGCTGCCGCAGACCGGTTCCTCGCGGCGCACCCCGACTCATCCCTCGCCCAGATCCGATTCTGTAACGTTGATCCGCAGATGGTCGCACTTTTCGACGAGAGCCTGGCCCTGTTGACCGGCTGAGCCGCACGTCCCCGGCAGGACTACCCTTCCATGAGCTGCGAAACCTCTCGGCGCAACCGGTGGATCGATACCGGCTTCTCGATGAACAGGTTCGCCCCGGCCGCCAGCACCGCATCCCGCATCTCGTCCGTCGCCTTGCCCGATACGGCCACGATCACCGTCGTCAGATGCGGGTTTGCCTTGATTCGCCGACAAACCTCCACGCCGTCCAGCCCGGGAAGCACGATGTCCAGCAACAGCACATCCGGCTTGATCCGTCCGACATCGATCAGAGCCGTCACGCCGTCAAGAGCACGGTACACTTCGTACTGCGCTCCGTCCGCCTCGAACGCCCTCGCCATCACGTCGAGAACCTCGGGCTCGTCATCCACCGCAAGGACCCGCCACCGATCCTGCTTCAGCTCATCCGGCAACGGAATCCCCATCCGCCGCACGAAATGCCGCAAGTCCTCACGGAGTATCCGGCGGTGGTTGCCCGGCGTCTTGAACGCAGGGATCAATCCCTTGTCGATCCATCGAACCACGGTCATAGCGGACACGCCCAGCATCCGAGCCACTTCGAGAGTCCCGAACTGCGGCTTCCCACTCGACATCGCAAACCTCCCCCAAAGGAGATCCAACCGCCGCCCCCCGACTCGGCCGGTTCCGTGACAGGTTCTCACAGCCAAGCAGTGCCCCCCCAACGCCCCGGGGGGACTTGCCACACCGACTACCCCCTCTTGCGGCCTCATCCGCACGGCCGCTCCCACCCGCTCCTACTCCCCCTTCTTCCTTCCCTTCCGGGACTCCCCCTTGCCCGGCTCGATCTCGTCGAAACGGATCTCCGCACTGATGCTCACCTTCATCCCGGATAGAAAACGCCGCAGCTCCAACGCGATGTCCGCCTTCTGCAGAAACTGGGAGAACTCGTTCAACAACGTCCCATACATCTCCTTCTTCAGCCCGTCTATGTGAGCCTTGACGGTCGCGCTGATCTCCTTGGGAACAAAGTCCCCCAGCAGGCCGCGCAGCCCCTCCTCCGTCACGAGAACCGACTTGACCCCGGTGGAAATCGCCCCCTTGATCAGGTCCGATATCCCGTCAGGCTTGCGTGCTCCGTCCTCGGTTCTGTCGGCCGCCATCGGTATGCCTCCTCGAAACTCCACGTCAATGGATGTTAGCCCGAATCGTGCGAGAACGTCAACCGCAACTTTCATTGACCGCTGTGACGCATCGGATGTGACATCTGTGCCACCACCTTCATCTCTTCACCTTTGACAGTTCTGCCCGCCCGGTCCATCATTCGTCCCGGAGGTGGTGGCCGGCTCATGAGAATCCTGTTCCTCGAACCGCCCCGGCGGACCTGGCCGTACATGAACTACGAGGACAACTACCTCACCAAGCAGTCCTACCTCTCCCTCGCTGCATGCCTCCGCCACGCCGGCTTCCGCAAGGTCGAGATCCTCGACTGCATGCCCCTCCGGGTGGGGTGGAAGACCCTTGGCCGCCTCCTCGTCGAGAAACGGCCGGACGTGGTCGCGGTAGGAGAGAACCACGCCCTCTACGCCGACGAAGCGCTCAAGGCCTTCCGCCTGGCAAAGGCACTTCTTCCCCAGGTCATCACCATCGCCGGAGGGGCCCACTTCACCCACCTGGCCGATGCCTGCCTGGCCGCCCCTCCCACTCGACGCAGCAGCCGCCCCCCTCCCTGGATGCAGGTCGAGCCCGGTCTCGTCGACTATGTCGTCAAGGGAGAAGGGGAGGCAACCCTCGTCGACCTCGTCGGCTTCCTTGCCGGCGGCGGCAGGGACCCCGATGCGATCGCGGGCATCGCTTTCTCCCGCGACGGGCAGGCCGTCCACACTGCCGTGCGACCCCTCATCGAGGACCTCGATTCCCTCCCTCTCCCGGCCTATGACCTGCTCGACATGGACCGCTACGGCCGAGCCAGCCTTCTCTTCTCCCCCGGCGGTACCACCATCAGTCATTCACGCGGCTGCGCACATTCCTGCTCCTTCTGCGTCTGGTGGACCCAGATGGCCCGCAGGTCCGTCGATCCCGAGACCGGCGCCGAACGCCTCTCCCCCTGCTGGCGCACGCGCAGCCCGGAACGCACCGTGGAAGAGGTGGAGCTTCTGGCCCGACGTTACGGCAAGAAGGGGCTCGTGTTCGTCGATGACTGCTTCAACCTCGATTCTCGCTGGAACGAACGCTTCGCCAGAGTGCTCCTCGACAGCCGCCTCCAGGTCAACTGGTTCGCGTTCATGCGGGCCGACTACCTCGTACGCGACCACGAGTCGGGCGTGCTGGCCGAGCTGGTCCGGGCCGGCCTCTCCCACGTCAGCATCGGCGCCGAGCGTGTCGAGGATTCCGAACTGGCCGCGTTCCGCAAGCGCCACTACTCGGCGGATACCACGCGCAGGGCATTCTCGATTCTCAAGCAGCATCACCCGTCCGTGTTCCGGCAGGCCACGTTCATCGTCGGCGTGCCGGACGAGACGAGGGAATCCATGCTCCGCCAGCTCGAGTTCGCACGCGAGCTCGACCTCGACTACCCCGGATTCCATCCCATGACACCCGTTCCGGGAACCCCCCTCTGGGACCAGGCGCTGGAGGGCGGCACGCTGGAGGCCGATCGCTTCGACCAGTTCGACTGGGCAACCCCGGTCGTCCCCTCCCGTCACATGACCCGGCGACAGATCGAGGAGACGCTCATCGAGATCGAGAAGAAGTACGTCACCATGCCGTGGCTGCTGAGGGGACTCGCCTCACCGAGCCGCTACAAGCGGGCCATGTACCTCTGGTTCCTCAAGGTATCCGCACGCATGTCTCTCGACCTGGCCCGCTCCGTGCTCTTCCCCGGCACGGGCCCCCTCGTTCCCCTCGTCAAGCCCCGTTGGTACGACAGGTAGGCCCGGGGCTGGAGTTGGGGGGGGAGCTTTCGACAGTCCGGGCCCAACGCAGAGCCGTGTCTTTCGACCTGCGATTCGCAATCTGCGATTCCCTATCTGCAATTCCCTATCTGCAATGGCCGCCCGGCACCAGCGCCGAGCCGCCTCTCCCGGCCCGCAACACCCCCAACAGCAACAACAGGAGCCACCACCCGGCGAGCCCTGTTCCCCCTGCAGCGCAGCCGTTCGATCTGCCGCCGCCCCCGCCCGACAGCACCTCGTCCCCCCCCTCCGCCACCACGTCCTCCGGGCTGCTGCCGGACAGCTCGCACTGAAACTCCTCGGAGCAGTCCATGCCGGGTGCACACTTGCCGCATACCCCC
>VGRX01000098.1 GCA_016875215.1 Deltaproteobacteria bacterium | reverse complement strand
CTGGCGGCCGCCGGGCTGCTGGACCGCCACGAGTCGTTCTGGTGCACCGAGCGGCTGGCCGACCCGACGGCACTGACCGGTCGCTTCTTTTCCTGGCTGGCCGGACGCGAGGAAGACCGCCCGTTCATGGCGCTCCTGTTCTACTCGGCAACCCACTTCCCATACGGTGCCGCATGGCCGCACTACCGCTCGCGGCGCGTGCCCGGCTACAGCGGCCCGCACCGCTTCTGCAAGGTCGGCCTCGGGCTCGACGCAGCCACCATCTCTGAGCAGGACATCGAGCAGATCCGCACCGACTTCCGCGCCTCGGTCGACGCGGCGGATGTCGAGGTGGAGCGGGTGCTCGACCTGCTCGACGGGAGCGGCCTGCTCGACAACACGCTCGTCGTCCTCACTGCGGACCACGGAGAGAACCTGTACGAGGGGGACCTGGGGAACGGACACGGCGACATGCTCAACGGGCCGTATTCGCTGAGCGTGCCGTTCCTGGTCCGGAGGCCCGCGGACCCGACCCCCGTTGACGTCCCCGGCCCCGTGTCGATGACCGCGCTTGCCCCCACGGTCCTCGGCTTCCTGGGACTGGAGGTCCCGGCGGAGATGTCCGGCGAGAACCTCGCGGTCCGCCCCGGCTTCGCTCCGTCTGCGGACCGCCCCGTGTTCGCTGAATCGGGCCTCGTCTTCATCGACCCGGACACCGAGTTCCTCACCGGCCGTTCCATCCGCTTCTCGGACCTCGTCTCCGCCTTCCTGTTCACTCCGGAGACCTTTGAGATCTATCTCAATCCCGAGTACGAAGCCGATGCCCGCGCGGCCAAGCAGCGCATGGTCATCGCCCGGGGACACAAGCTCATCTACACGCCGTCACGCCAGGCCGTGCACTGGCAGTGCTTCGATATCGAGAACGACCCGTTCGAGTCCCGGGACATCTACACGCCGGATCATCCCGTCTGCGGCCGGCTCAAGGAGCTGCTGTACCGGCACATGATCGAAGGCGGCGACGGCAGGAAGGTGCGCGATTTCGTGGTGCCGTAGGCCGGCACAAAGCCGGCTCGATTGCGATTGCGATTGCGACCACGATTCCGATGCCGACGCCGACCCCGGGGGGGGCGGCCGGCTCGTATGCAGGACGGGGGGGGACCTACGGCACGAGGTCCCTGGGCATGTTCGTCGGCAATGCAGCCAGAAAGCGCTCCGTGGCTTCGATGACGCAGGCTTCACTTCGCCCCGTGAACTTCACGAGCACGTGCCCCGGGCTCTCTCCCGATGCCAGGATCGGGTAGGAGCCGACCTCGACCTCGCGGTGCTCCGCTGCCGACTTCTCTGCAGCGGCAGCAAGGTCCACCTCACGTCCCCAGCAGCGGACCGTGCGCACGAAGAAGCGCTCTTCGGGCAGCAGGGCGGCCAGTGCGGGCATGTGAGCCTCGACCAATGCCGGAATCCCGGGGAGGATCACGACGTCGCCTATGATGGTCAGCCCGACTTCCATGGAACTACTTCCCGAGATCATCTCCCTGACCGCCGGCCCCGGTCCCCCGACCCCTACTTGCCGTACTTCTTCTCGGCATGTGTCTTGTACTGCTGGAGCATCTTGGGAAGGGAAGTCTTCTGAAGCTGGCTCACGATCGCACCCGGCACGAGCATGCCGAACCCCATCTGCAGCTCGTAGGTGGCCCGGGTCCGCCCCGGACCGACCTCCTCGAGCAGCCAGCGCCCCGTGTTCTCCTTCATGAACTCGCCCGACACGAGCTTCCAGGTGATCTCCCGGTCCGAGTGGTGCGTCAGGCGCAGTGTGTACTGGATCCGCTTGCCCAGCACGGTCACGAAGTAGGTCACGACGACCGCCCTGGTGTCCCGGCTGTCCACGCGCACGTTGTCCAGCTCCTCGATGAATCCGGGCATCTCCTCGTAGCAGGTCAGGACCTTGTAGAAATCGTCCGGAGACACGTCCACAACGATGCTCTCCACCGCCTTGGCAGAACCCATGGCAACCTCCCGTACTTGCTGCCAGACCCCGAGGGCCCAATCTGCCGCACGCTGTCCGGCTTCGCTTCGGGCGGGACTTATATACTCCGCCCGACCACATTTCAAGCCCAATCTGCGGCTTGTGTTCTTCTTCCCTTGCCCGCACGTTTCCGGTATAAGACGGGCAAGGAGGTGCCCGATGAGAACAGTCGCCGCAAGTGTCCTGTTCCTTCTCGCCGTCCTCGTTCCGCCGGCCGCTGTGGAAGCCGCACCGCCGGACGACGGATTGACCGCCAGGCAGATCGTGGACAAGGTGCTCGCCAAGGACAACGTCTTCGGGGCCGGCCAGGCCCGCCTCAAGCTCACCATCCAGAACAGCAAGGGGCAGGAGCGCGTGCGTGTCGTCGATACCCGCTCCATCAAGGTCGACGACCTCCGCTGGACCCTCGTCACGTTCGTCGAGCCGGCCGATGTGGCCGGAACCCGCCTGCTGGCCAAGGAGGTCAAGGAGGGCGACGACGTCCAGTACCTCTACCTCCCCGCGCTGAAGGAAAAGCGGCGGATCGCCGGCAGCGAGAAGAACGAGAGCTTCATGGGCACCGATTTCACATACAACGACCTCGAGCAGAAGGGAATGGAGGAAGGGGAGCACACCCGCCTGGCCGACGAGCAGCACTCCGGAATCGACTGCTACCGAGTCGACGCCGTCCCGAAGGACAAGGAGGACGAGTACTCGAAGCTCGAGCTCTGGATCGACAAGAAGGACTTCATCCCCCTGAAGATCTACTTCTACGACCGCAAGGGGACGCACATGAAGACCCTGGTTGCCCAGAAGGTCGAGTCCATCCAGGGGGAGATGACCGTCACCAAGCTCATGATGAAGAACGTCAAGAAGGGCACGAAGACCACCATGGCCCTGGATTCCCTGGACCGCAAGAAGACCTTCCCCAAGGCCCTGTTCGATGAAGCATCTCTCGACAAGTAGCCTGGTCGTGCTGTCCCTGCTCTTGAGCGGGCCGACTGCCGGTCAGCCGGTCGATCCGGACGAAGCGACCGAGATCACGAGGCCCGCTCAGGATGACGACGAGGGGACCGAAATCACCAGGCCTGCAGGGGACGAGGACACGTCGGTGAGCTCCGCTGCGGATGATGCTCCTTCCGGACCGTTCGTCGGGAGGCTCGGGGGCTACTTCTACGACAAGTGGGCCTTCGACACCCGGCACGACGGAAACCGGGAGGACGTGTTCGACGTGCGCACCAAGCTCGGGCTGTCCGCGGAGGTGACGACCCCATCCATGACCCGGGCCTTCGTCTCGGCCCGCTTCTCCCATTTCGTCGTGGGCGAAGATGCCGCGGATGAGGAGTGGTACCTGTTCAACAGCCGGAACGTGAAGTGGGAGTACGAGGCCGACCTGCTGGAGGCGTACCTGTACATTCCCAACGACTACGTGAACTTGCGCGTGGGCAACCAGATCGTGCGCTGGGGAAGCGGCGAGTTCAACAAGCCGTCCGACGTCCTCAACCCGCAGGACTTCCGGGAAGGGCTGTTCAACGATCTCGAAGTGCCTCTGATCCCCGTGTTCATGGTGCACCTGGACCGCAGCTTCGGGCCGGTCAACCTGTCCGTGGTGTGGGAGCCGTTCTTCACTCCGAATCGGACCAACCTGTTCGGGCAGGACTGGGGCCCCATGAGCGCGATGTACGGCAACCCGGCCTTCTCCTCGCTGGGAGGAATGACCGGCATGTACGACATGGTGTCCGGGCTGCTGAGCCCGAAGCTGGAGGACCGGGTCCAGCCGCTCATGTTGGCCACCGATCCGCCGGACGAAAGGCTGGAGAACGGCCAGTGGGGCGGGCGAGCAGCGACCTCCTTCCTGGGCGTGGATGTCGCTGTCTCCTACTTCTACGGCTGGGACAAGCTGCCATGGATCCACGTCAACAGCGAGTTCTTCGGGGACCTGGCCGTCATCCAGAGCCTGGCGACGGAGCACCCGGCCGCGCTCCAGGTGCTGCAAGGCATCAGCAAGGTCAACTTCTCCACGATGGAAGGGGTCCCGGAGATGTTGAAGGCCTACGACGAGCTCGCAGAGGAGGACAAGGAAGCCCTCCAGCAGGCCATGGACGCGGTCAACCGGATGCTGTTCGACGAGGAAGGCAACCTGAAGGAGATCGCTATCTCGGACATCTTCAACACGTCCTATCGACGACAGCAAACCGTCGGCCTCTCCCTCTCGACCATCCTGTTCTCCAGGGTCGGGCTCAAGGCCGATGCGGCATTCAGCCCCTCGCGGACCCTGTTCCTGGAGAACAAGACGGGGTTCCCCTCGCCGGCCTCGAAGCCGACCATCTCGTACAGCATCGGGCTCGACTACAACCGGTCGACATGGTTCGACGCCCTGATCGAGTTCTATCACTTCCACGTCCTGGACCTGGCCTCTGACGAACGGGTGTTCGTCATCGGCAGCGACCTGTACATGCTGACAGCGGCGACCCACCTTCGCTTGTTCGACTTCGACCAGCTCGAGCTGCAGCTCGCAGGGATGCTGGAGCTCAAGATGCTCAACCTCTTCCTCTTCCCCAAGGTCACGTGGAAGGCCACGGACAACTTCAGGATTGGGGTGGGAGCCGTGGTTGCCGAAGTCCTCCCGGGGGGTGACGAGATGGGGCCGGCCGGCCTGTTCGATCGGAACGACGCAGCCTATTTCGACTTGAAGTACTCGTTCTGATCGCTGACTACCGGGTCATGCCGCTCCCCCCGGACAGTGTGGAGCAACAGCATGGCTCCCCGAACACGGCCGGTCAGCATCGCGGAACGACCCCCTCGGCCCTGTCAATCACGCGACAGTCGGATCGGTTGCACAGCACCGGATCCTCGTCGGGACTGGGTTCTATCCATGAGGGACTGCCTGGGCCATGCGCTCGTTGCCGTTGCCGTTGACGTCGCCGTCGCCGTCGCCGATTGGGGCAGTCGGGGAGCGGACTACCTCGCACGCACCCGTTGTCGTTGACCTGCAAGCGACCTGGCAACCGCCAACGCCAACAGCAGCCAGAAGCTCCAGACAGCGGCACCCGGGGCCGCAGCGCCGGCGTGACACCCGCCGCTCTCGCGTCCGCCCTGGCCACCGACGTCCGCTCCCGACTCGTCAGGGAGCACAAGGTGATTCGAATCCTCGCCCCCTGCCTCCACGTCTCCCCCCGGTTCCTCAGGTTCAGCAGTGGCACACAACGAAGGATTCTGACACAGGCACTGGTGGGTCTCCGGCACGCAGGCAAACCCAGGACCGCACTCCCCCTCGAACTCGCCGCACTTCTCGCCGCAGGTGTTCATCCCGCATTCCCACCCCTTCTCGGCGCACTCGGTCTCGCACGTGCAGCAACCGACCTTGCCCAACTCTTCGTCCATGCAGCAGGTGGCCACGAACTTCGAGCAGTCGACGCTCTGCAGAACTTCCTTGCCCAAAGTAGTCTCGCACCACCAGGCCACCGGGCCGGCACACATCCCCACGGCATCAATGTTGGCGTCCTTGCAGCCGCTGACGCACTTGCCCTCTTTGCAGACAAAGCTGTCCGGGCAGGTTCCGCAGTTCTGCCCGCACCCCTCGGCAAGGCTTGGACCGCACTCGATACCGGCGCAGCAGTCAAGACACGAGAACGCTGCTCCGGCATCGGCTTGCGCACAAGGCTCCCCTGCTGAGCAACAGAACTCCCCGACCGGACAAGTCCCGCACGACATCCCGCAAGCGCTTGGCATCCCACATTTCTTGCCTGTGCAGTCCGGGGTGCAGCAGACGAAGATCCCCTTGTCCTTGCTGAATGCGCAGCCGGCATGGCCGACCGCAGCGCAATCGGTTGCCTGCCAGAAGAACTGGCCGGTGATGTCGTCGAGCACGCACTTTTCGACACTCTGGCCGTCATCGGTGCACCGAGTCATGTTCTTGTCGGCCGGGTTGCACTTCTGCTTGCACCAGCCATCCATCACGCAGACCTCTATGGCCGCCAGACACTTGCCGCAGTCGGTCTCCGGATCGCACTCGTTGGGGCCGCACCGACCTTCTGCACAGTAAGCCTCCGCCTTGCAGATGCCTCCCACGCAGGTCACCTGCTGGCACTCGGGGTTGGGGTTCGGGCAATCCCCATCGGCCTTGCAGCACCCTTCCACCGCGACGCCAATGCACTGTCCGTCCAGGCAGGAGTCCCCGTCCGTGCAGACGTCCCCGTCGTTGCACGTCCCGTCAATTGGCAACAGGTCACATGCTCCCGTCTCCGGCACGCAGACATCCTTGGTGCAGGAGTTGTTGTCATCACAGTCCTTCAGCCCCCCTGCAGCGCAGATTCCTTCCACGCACGAGTCGTTCTCCGTGCACGGATTGCCGTCAGTGCAAGCAGCCTGGTTGGGAATCTGGAGGCACCCCAGTTCCGCAGAGCAGAGCTTTTCGGTACAGGGATCCGCGTCCTCGCACTTCACATCCTGAGCCTGGTGCTTGCACCCCTCCGCTGGGTCGCACGAATCGAGCGTGCAGTCGATCGCGTCGGAGCAATCCAGCGGTGCAGTTCCTACGCAGGCCTTGTCCATGCACACGTCCACCGACGTGCACGAGTTGCCGTCGCTGCAACTCAGGGAATTGGCGGAGTAGGCACATTCGCCGGTTGCCGGTACACACGAGTCGTCCGTGCACACACTGCCGTCACTGCAGTCCTTCGGCGTTCCCGGCTCGCAACCGCCATCGATGCAGGCATCCCCAACGGAGCAGAGATTCCCATCCTCGCAGGGCAGGGAAACCGAATTGTTTACGCATCCGCCGGCGCCAGGGACGCACTGATCCTCGGTGCAGGGATTCCCGTCGTCGCAGGGAGCAACGTCTGCGGTGTGCAGGCACCCGAGAGCCGGGTCGCACTTGTCGACCGTGCAGGCAATACCGTCATCGCAGTCCATCCCGGGCTTGGGTTCTCCCTTGCACACCCCGCTCACGCAGATCCCGGTCTTGCAGGAATCGGTCAGCAGCGAGCAATCCAGCGGAGCGCCGGACATGCACTTGCCCTGCACGCACCAGTCGCCGAGGGTGCACAGGTCACCGTCCTCGCACTTCCCGTCCTTTGCCTTCGCCACGCACTGCCCGGCAACACAGACTCCGTCGTTACAGGAATCGGTCAGCACCGAGCAGTCCTTCTGCTGCCCGGGTTCACACTTGCCGGCATTGCACGTGTCGGGAGCCGTACAGGCATTGCCATCGTCACAAGAGCCCGCCTTGGGTTGCGCTGTGCACTTCCCACCGACACACACACCGACGTTGCACGCATCGCTCAGGAGAGTGCAGTCCATGGGCGCTCCCACACACACCCCCTGCAGGCAGGCATCCCCGACCGTGCAGGAATCCTGATCGGAGCAAACCCCGGCCTTGGGCTCCTTGACGCAATTGCCCCCAACGCAAACACCGTTGTTGCACTGGTCCGCAGAAGCGGAGCAATCCTTGGATGGACCGCTGGTGCATTTCCCCCCGCTGCACACATCGTTCAGAGTGCACGGGTTGCCGTCCTCGCACGCTCCGCTCTTGGGCTGCGCCACGCACTGCCCCCCAGAGCAGCTCCCCGTGTTGCACGAGTCCGACAGGTAGGAGCAATCCTTGGGCGTTCCCGCCTGGCACTTCCCGTTCTGGCAGAAATCCCCTTCCGTGCAGGCGTTCCCGTCGTTGCATGATCCACTCTTGGGCTGGGCCACGCACGCCCCTCCCTGGCACACCCCCTGGTTGCACGCATCGCTCAGGTAGCTGCAGTCCTTCGGAATACCGGAGCACCCTCCCCCTTGGCAACTGTCGTTGCTGGTGCAAGGGTCGTTGTCGTTGCACGCCCCGGCCTTGGGTTGAGCTACGCACTGTCCGCCTGAACACACCCCCGTGTTGCACGTGTCGGACAGATAAGAGCAGTTCATCGGGGTGCCGACAACGCACGAGCCGCCCTGGCATCCGTCCCCCTGCGTGCACGGGTTTCCGTCGTCGCAGGATACCAGCGAGCCCCACTTCAGGCAGCCGTTCACATCGGACTGACAGACGTGGTAGGACGAGCCGACGCACTCCTTCTGGTTGGCGAAGGAGCATTCGTTGACACACTCGTACTCGCACTTGATCTGGTTCGAAGTGAAGTAGGTGAAGTACGGCTTCTGATCTGCGTTCTTCGTCTTCAGGCCCGGCAACGGATTGCACTGGAGCTGATACCCATGCGACGGGAACCCCTTGGAGGGCGAAGAGTAGGTGCCCGAACCATTGATCGTCCACCCCCCGGGCCCCGTCAGCGTCCACGAGCACCCCGGATGGGAGCACGAGATGCTGACGTTGACCCAGCCGTCTGCCGCATAGTAGGCTTGGCACCCGGCCTCGTATCCGCACACATACTTGCCGGAGTCAATCTTTCCCTGGTATTTGTACGCATGCTCGGTATAGTAGTTATCACAATACGTTGAAGAGTACGCGTGCCACACAGGCACGAGGCCCCATTTGTTTATCTCATTCAGCGGACCGATTTCTTTCGGCCAGGCGTAGTAGTACTGGCTCTCTTCTTTCCACCCCTGAGACTTCAGAGTTGTCTTCCACGACTCATCGTGCGTATAAATATAAGATGATTTACACCCACAAGCATTAGACAAATGCATCCTCGATATCTTCACTCCGCCGGTGAAACTGACCGAGGACGCGTAGTGCTCGGCATTGGTATCCCCCGAGCCGCAAGTCCCCACGTAACCCGCCGCATTCGCTGCCGAGCATTCGGCAGCGCTTGTGGTCAACAGGTGCGTTGCTTTCCCAGCGCAGGCTCCTCCCCAGGTATCCTTGTAGAGCTGCCAGACGTGGACCATCTGCGGCTGCGCCAGAACAGCCCCGGACCCGCACAGCACCAATACGGCACAAACCGAAGCCGACACACCAAGCCATCGCTTCTCCATCTTCATCCTCCCTTCCTTCGTCATATCGCACCTGGCCCGCCTGTTGCTCCGATTCTAGCGGCTCCGTGGCCAGGTTCAACATATTTCCGCTGTGCGATCCGCGGCCCGACAACCTATGCGGGCGGACAACGCTCCATCCGCTGTCGTGGGTGCCTGGCAGGGCATCTTGGACTCCGGTCTTCCAGTTCTGCGATGCCGCCGTCACGTGACATGCGTCACAGAGCGTGACGAATCGGCCCGACTCGAAGGGGTGAGCGCGTGGGAGTCCTCTACTTGTCGTAGAGAAACGCCTCGGCTCGCCGCATGGCGTCGGCTGCCGACGACGCTTTCCCGCAGGCCGACCAGCCGGCATACGACACGTAGACCTCTCTGGACACCGGGTCCCACTTCACCTCGTAGGACTTCAGCGAACGCCCCGACTTGACTCGACCGATCACTTGTGCGGACATTCGTCACCTCGACTGCGTTGAGCGGACTGGGCTATTGCGCCGCCTGCGGCACGAGAAGCGGCGTTCCCTCGTCAATCGCCTTCAGAACCCGTTCCCGCTCGCCCAGAAGCCGATCCTCCAGCGCCTTGGAGCGGGTGGTCACTTCGGCCAGCTTCGCGAGGATCTGGAGGTAGTCCTCCATCCAGTCCATCTCCTTCTTCCAGGACGGGTAGGCCGCCTCCCGCTCCGTCGGAGGGAGTTCGTCCCACGCGGCCCTGCGCCCTTCCAGCAACGCGGAGACGGCCTCGACCACCCGCCGGAGCCTCCCCGGATCCCGCAAATCCATGATGTACTCGGATTCATGATTGAGGCCATTGGGCTGCGCTGCCCCGACCAACAACTCGTCGAACGCCGGCTTCGACAGCGACTCCAGTCGGGTCTCGGCCAGCTTCAGCAACGGCTCGTAGTCCTTCTCGAGAGACCTCTTGTTCTCCTCGGCCTCCGCCGTGCGGGCCTTGAGCGCCTCCTGGGCCGCGGCAAGCGCTGCACGCGCCTTGTCGGTCGCTGCCGCCCGCTCGGCCAGGCTTCCCTTGAGCTCCTTCCACCTCGCCACCCCTTTCTCGGTCTTTGCGATCTCGGGTTCGATCCGGCGCTTCCCTTCTTCGATTCTCGGGAGGTCCTTCTGGGTCCGCCTGATGGTCCCCTCCAGCTCCTTGACCTTGGCCGTCAGGCCGGCAAGGTCCGTCTTGAGCTGGGCCAGTGCCGCCTCCCGAGCGACCTGCGCTTCGGTCATGGTCCTTACCCGCTCCTCGCCGGCAGCGCGTTCCCCCTCGGGGAGCTTCTTGAGCGCCTTGACTTCGTCGTTCAGAGCTTTCTTGCCGTCGGCGGCCTCCTTGCCGGTCTGTTCGAGCAGCGACTTGGTCGCCTCGAGCTTTGCCCTGACGTCCGAGAGCTCCCGAATCAGCTGGTCCCCCCCTGCGATGAGACCGGCCAGCTGCGACCTTCGCTCCCTGAGAGCGGCAAGGTACTGCTCCGCATCCTCCAGGGAATCCAGCTTCTCCGGCTTCCATGCGCGCCCGGCTCGGGCCGAGAAGTCCCGCACCCACTGGGCCTCCTGGAATGGGCCTCGCGGCATGCCGCGGCAATCCGCTCGGCAGACCGTCTCCGTGGGCACTGTCGAGCATTGCCCGGATTCGGAGCAGAACTGGCCGCTGCCGCACCCGCCCGTGCCACAGACCCCGCCGCATCCATCCGGTCCGCACTCCTTCCCCTCGCAGTCGGGCAGGCAGCGACAGACGAGGTCCACGCAGACCTCCGACCACTCGCAGGCGCCGCATTGGCCTCCGCATCCATCCGACCCGCACCGACCGGTCTCATCGCCGGCAAGCAGCGTTCCCTCCATGCCGGCCTCCTCCTGAGTTGCCTGGCGCAGGGCCTTCTCGGAAGCGTCCAGCAACTCCCTGGCCGCCTTCACCGCGGCCAGCGGCTCAGCCAACCTGGCATCCTCGCCGGCCTTCTTTCCGTCCAGTTCCTCGCTCAATTGGACCAAGGCCTGCTTTGCCTCATCAATGGACTTGGGATCTCCGGCGGAAAGCCTCGCTACCAGGAGCGAGCGCCCCGCTGCGAGCGCCACGATCCGGTTTCGCACCGCCTCCTCCTGCGCAAAGGCCCGTTCCAGCGACTCCAGTCGCTCGCCTGCTGCCGCCACGAACGGATCGGACGTGCGGCTCCATGGATCCGGCGCCTCCTCCCTGCACGATGCCAGTACGACGACCACCACCAGCCCCAACCACGGAATCCTTCTCATGCGCCCCTCCTTCCTTGTGATCCTGTTGACTGCCCCGTCTCCCCCCGAGAAGATGGCTCCCCCACGACTGCCGGGCGCCATCCCCTCGGGCGGGATCCCCCACATCCTGACCATCGCAACCGTGTGCACCATCATCTCTCGATCTCGTGCTGCCTCATCCAGCGGTAGATCTGCGTCCTGTCTTTGTCGAGCACGCGGGCCACGGCAGCGACGTTGCCGTCGTGCGCCGGGAGGAGGCGGACCAGCTCGTCCCGTGACGGGGTCGCCCCCCCCCAGTTCGACCGACGGTGAGCCTTGCCGCGACCCCCTCGATCTGGCCTTCCTTGAGGATGAGGTCGGGCGACGAGACGACCATCAGGCTCGGCCGTCCCCTCTCCCCGCCCTGCCGTTTCATATCCTGCGTGATCGTGGTCCTGGCCATGAAGTCCTTTCCTGCGCCTTCCCGGCATCGTTGCTCTGAAAGCTCGTGTCGACTCTATACGCCCGTCCAGTCGGATGCAAGGAGATTGGCCGGATTCCTCTCCGCTGCCCCAGGCTCTGGGACGGAAGCAGGATTCGTGCCACGATGTGGTCTGCGGGACTGGCTGGTGCTTTTCAGCGCTCCAATGTGTTGCGGGTGACCACGGTCATCCCCCCGGCCAACGCCGTAGCCGCGATCAGGCCGTCGATTGCGGGGACGTGCTCTCCGGCCCGCTCGGCAAGCGCCTGAGCGGCCCCCCATGCAGCAGCTACTTCGACGTCCACCGGAAGGACCCTGCCCTCGAAACGGCTGCACAGGTCTTTCTCCAACCAGGATCTGAGCCGTGCTTTCTTCTTCGAATCGGACAGCCTCTCGATTCCACGGACAAGCTCCCCCATGGTGAGCACGCTGATGTACAGGTCCTCCTCGTCCTGCTCGTCGACCCACTTGACCACGGCCGGCTCGGGCGACTTCCGGACCAGCTCGGAAAGCACGCAGGTGTCCAGGAGGTACTTCACAGGTCCACCTCCCTGGCAGCCTCTCGGCCCCTCTCGAACACCAGATCCTCGCCGACCATGGGGGACTTCCGCATGAAGTCGACCAGTCCCTTCTTCCGGCCGACGAGCCGATGATAGTGTCCTGCCGCGATGACGACGACGGCATCGGTCCCCCTGCGGGTCACGGTCTGAGGCCCTTCCTTCAGGGCCCTCTCCACAACCTCGCTGAACCGGTTCTTGGCATCCTGAAGCTGCCATTTCCCTGCCATGATGTTCCTCCATGCCCACAGTTGCTCTGAACCTCATCTGTCCAGCCTGTCTAGATTGTGGGATGCATTCCAGGGGCCGTCAAGGGGGGCCACCGATCGGCCTGTGCCCCGCCTCGGCCGTCGGTGCGGCAACCCCGGCCCATGCACCGCCTCGGCCGTCAGGTTGCCCGCACCATCGGCCCATCAGCTCGCTCCCCGCGTGGATGGAAGCCGGATGCATCGAATGATCCTTGACCGCTCTTCCACGAATGCGGTAGGATGGCCACAAGGCAGCTATGCCCTGCCCGGAGGTTCTGAGGTGAGGTTCAAGGTCGGCGACTTGGTTGTGTACCCGGCTCAGGGAGTCACGGAGATCACGGCGATCGAGACCCGCGACATCGACGGCATCCAGCACGTGTTCTACGTGCTCAAGGTGCTCGACTCCCAGAAGAAGATCCTCGTTCCCATCGGCAAGGAGGAGAGCGTCGGGTTGCGTCACGTCGTGACCTCGCCCCGGATCGAAGAGGTGCTTGGCGTGCTGCGGCAGCGGGACCTCGTGTTCGAGAACGAGACGTGGAACCGGCGGTCACGGCGTTACATGGACAAGATCGGGAGCGGCAGCCCCATCCAGCTCGCGGAGGTCATGCGGGACTTCTCCGTGCTGAAGGGCCGCAAGATCCTGTCGTTCGGCGAACGCAAGATGCTCGAGCTTGCCCGGAACCTGCTGGCTCAGGAGCTCGCGGTTGCCCTGAAGAAGACTGGCCCCGACGTGGAAGGGCTCCTGGACGAGCTCTTCCACGACATCGTCCCCTTCACGAACGAGTAGCCACCAGAGAGCGGGCATCCGGCAGATCCTTCCTTCGGAGCAGGCGGAGTCATGAAAGCGGTGCTGCAGCGTGTGACCAGGGCAAGCGTATCGGTCGATGGCCGGGTCACGGGGCGGATCGGAAACGGCCTGCTCGTGCTGGTCGGCGCTGCCCGCGGGGACGAACCGGAAGATGCGGACTACCTGGCCGACCGGGTGGTGCACATGCGCATCTTCGAGGATGACCAGGGCAGGATGAACCGCTCGCTGCTGGACGTGGGGGGGGCCATGCTCGTCGTGAGCCAGTTCACGCTCCTGGCCGATACCAGCCAGGGGCGGCGGCCGTCGTTCTTCGAGGCCATGCCGCCCGATCAGGCCGTGCCTCTGCTCGAGACGTTCGTGCAGGCCGTACAGAAGCGGGGAATCGGGGTGGAGCAGGGGGTGTTTCGCGCGATGATGGACGTGGAGTTGCTCAACCAGGGCCCGGTGACCATTCTGCTCGACTCGGGACAGCGGCGGGGAAGGAAGCCGCCCCCCCAGGGAGGGCCACGGTGTTGACGGGAGGAAGATCGCAGGCAGTGGCGGCCCCGCTCGGCCTGCACGGTTGTTGGTCGTCGGCTTGGCAATTTGATACTCTCGATTTGCTCTTTTCAACGTTCACGAGGAATGGAGGTAAGGAATGGGTGCGCTGACCGGACGAATGTCCCCGCTCGGCTTCTTCGTCAAGGGGAAGGTCGACGATTGGGATGCCGTCATCGAGAACTTGACCCGATATCGTTTCCAGGACCTGGATCCGTCGACCGGGCGCCAGCAGTCGTTCGGCTGGGTCCTGTGCACCGATCCGTTCTGCACAGAGTTCACGAAGCCCAACATCTTCTTCGGCGAGGCGCTGGTCTGTCTCACCATGCGGGTGGACAGCATCACCGTGCCGGCCTCGCTGGTGAAGCTGCACCTGGCCAGGCGGATCAAGGCCGCCCTGGCGGAATCGGGGAAGGAATCGCTGCCCAAGGACGAGATCAACCGGATGCGGGAGGACCTGGTGGCCGAGATGTCGCGCAGGGTCCTTCCCGGGATCAAGCTGTTCGACGTGGGCTACAACGCGACCACGGGCCGGCTCTGGTTCTTCGGCCGCTCCAAGTCCGCGGTGCAGACGTTCCTTGACCTGTTCCACGAGACGTTCGGGCTCTCGATGGTCCCGGACAGCCCCTACACCGTGGCCCGTGAGCTGCTTGGCGAGGAGGCTGCCGACGGCCTCCTGGATCTTCCCCCCGCAACCTTCTCTCCGGACGCGTAGGAGGCCCGCATGGAACTGACCAAACGCATCGAAGGCACCCGCCAGTTCGGCAACGAGTTCCTGACCTGGCTTTC
>VGRX01000097.1 GCA_016875215.1 Deltaproteobacteria bacterium | reverse complement strand
CCCCTCTCCCGGCTGCCTCGCCGCGGGATCCCCTTCGAACGCCGCCTGGACGTCCAGTGCCAGCATGTTCCGCACCTCGGGCAGCCTGGACAGGAATCGATCGGCCAGGCTGCGGGCCCTCTTCTCACATTCGCGACAGTCCTTGTCGTAGTCGTACGCACAGGCGAAGCAGAACCCGCGCTTCACCTGCTCAGCGAGCTGCCGGCTCACCCGATCCAACGTGGCGCCCACGTAGTAGGTCACGGTCTCGGGACGCAGGTCTGCCGGACCGAAGTAACCGGGGAACAGCACCGTGCGAAGCTGCTCCACGATGTCCCGGAGCTCCTGGACCGAGGGCATCGGAACCTCGTGATTGGCCCGGTGCGCCACCGCCATGTAGGAATCGGGAGAAGAGAGCTCGGCAACCACGTTGTCGAGGAGCTCGTTCCTGCCGTTGCCGCCGCTTCTGACCGTTGCCATGAAATCACCCCGCTGGCGTGTCCATCTGCCGGACAGAAGTTAGGCAGCGACGCTGAAATCGTCAACGAGATTGTCGCCTCCTCCGCACAGGACGGCTGAAACCGTTTCCATTCCGCCGGCTCCTATGGGATGGTCAGGTCGGCCGGGCGATGGCCGACGGTCCGGTGCCTTCGAGACACCCGGTCGGGGGGCGGAGGGGACCAGGCACGATTCCACGGAGGCTGGCATGGCGGGCAATCACACGGGGGAGATGACGGAGAAGAATTTCGAGGCAACTCTGGCCGGACACGACATCGTGCTCATCGATTTCTGGGCATCGTGGTGCGGTCCCTGCAAGGCATTCGCTCCGATCTTCGAGAAGGTCGCAACGAAGCACCCGGACATTGTGTTCGCCAAGGTGGACACGGAGGCGGAGGCGGGGCTGGCCGGGGCATTTTCCGTTCGCTCGATCCCCACCCTGGCGATCTTCCGGGACAAGGTGCTCCTGTTCCTCCAGCCCGGCGCGGTGCTCGAGGAGGCCCTCGAGGATCTCATCGTCCAGGTGCGCGGGCTCGACATGGACAAGGTACGCGAAGAGATTGCCCAACATGCCGCCGAGCACCCGCACGAGGAAGGGTGCCAGGGGTGCGGGCACGATCACGATCATTAGCTACTTCTCACGCGCCCCGGAGCGGACGGTCCGGGCGCGCGCATAAGCGTTGACACTCGCCTGTCCTCCATGCTAGGTTCCCCCCGGCGGGTTATCTCTGCACTCTGGCGCGGACAGGAGGAGTGATGAGAAACGGCAAGGACATCTTCGTCAGGTACAACGGCGGGCGGAAGAAGAGCGCATGGGCCCGGGTCGCGACGATCCTCTTCGTGCTCACGCTCATCGGCGTCAACTACTGGGTCTTCTTGAAGGACAACCTGACGATCTCGGCACCGAACCTGGAGCAGACAGTGCAGCCGCCTCCGGGGATTGAGCTTCCGGCGTCTGCGCCGGTCCAGTCGCCGGACGTCCCGGTCGATCTCCCGGAGGAGAAGCCGGCGACGACGGTGGCCGGAGAGCTGCAGCGTGGCGAGACCGTGCTGATGGCGATGCAGAAGCTGGGGGTGGAAACCCAGGAGGCGCTGCCCGTCATCAACGCGATGGAGGATGTCATGGATTTCCGGTCCGCACGGGCCGGGAACACCTTCAAGATCGAGATGGACAAGCTGGGCAAGGTCACGGAGTTCCAGTTCAAGCAGTCGCCCACGGAGATCTACGTGGTCAAGCGGGAGAACGGGAAGCTGTCCGCCTCTCGCAAGGAGATCCCGATCGAGGTCAAGATTGCGTCCATCGGCTGCTCGATCCAGGGCTCGCTCTACAGGAGCTTCCAGCGGTGCGGCGGGGATTCCAAGCTGGCCAACCTGTTCATGAACCTGTTTGCATGGGACTTCAACTTCTTCGAGCAGGCCCGGGAGGGGGATACGATCCGGATGCTGATCGAGAAGACGTACGTGGACGGCAAGTTCATGGACTATGGCAGGGTGCTTGCTGCCGAGTACGAGGGGCAGGTGGTCGGCAAGTTCTCGGTGTTCCACTTCACCGATCCGGACGGCATCGAAGGGTACTACACGGTGGACGGCCAGGCGCTCCGGAAGGAGTTCCTCAAGGTCCCGGTGGACTACGCCAGTGCCGAGGCATCCAACGTGAAGAAGAAGAACTACGAGCCTCGGCGGGTGAGCGTGCGGGGGGACCTCGGGGTGGAGTATCCGTCACCGTCCGGGGCGCAGGTGTGGTCGGTAGCATCGGGCACGGTGACCTACGCCGGGCAGGTGAAGGGGGAAGGCTGGGTGGTCGAGGTCCAGCATTCCGGTGGATACAAGTCCCGCTACTCGGGGTTGTGGTCCGTGGAGAAGGGGGTGACCGAGGGGGCCCAGGTGTTCCAGAAGAGCGCGGTGGGCAAGCTCGGCGCCAAGAACGGAAAGAAGGACCCCAAGCTTCTCTTCACGTTGAAGCGGGGCAAGAAGAGCGTGGACCACATGCGTGAGAACTTCCCGGGCGGCGAGCCGATTCCGGCCAAGTTCATGGACCTGTTCCTCAAGACGGTCAGCAAGTACATCGACGAGCTCAAGACGCTCGACGTGATGGGGCTGGAGGACAGCCAGGCGTGAGTCACGACCGGGATCCTTCCGCACTCCCGCTTCCACGCACCTACAAGCTGGTCATAGTTGTCTCCGTGGCGCTGATGTTTCTCCTCGGGCTCTTCTACCTGGGGCTGCGCAACCGGCGGGTGGGAGCGACGTTCCAGGTCTATGCGTCGCACGAGCTCGTGTCCGGGCTCCCCGCCGCATTCCGGGCCGTCCAGTTCAACGGGGTCGAGCGCAAGAACCTCCCGGTGGCGATCGAGTCGGTAGCCCTCTACAGGGACGGCCGTGAGGTCGCGACCGCGAGGGCTCAGTCCGTCGTGCCGAGGCTGCCCTCCGACCTTTCGCTCGTTCTGCCCGGATTGGAACCGGGGCCGGTTACGGCCAGGCTCGACCTGGTCGGCTGGGACGGGGAGAAGCGCAGCGTCGAGGTGCAGCTCGACGTGGTGGCTCCGGGGGAGAGCATCCGGCACTTCCAGGCGATTCCCGAGCTGGATGCGCCACCGAGCGTGACCGAGCTGGATCTGGGCCTGTCGGCCGCCGGCGGCGGGCTGGTGGACGGCGTGCCCAACCGGCTCTGGCTGCGTGTCGCGTCGTTGGACGGGGCGCCGGTCGACGTGCTGCCGGAGTTCCGGCTGGACGAAGGGCCGGTGCCTGGCAGCGTGCGGAGCGGGCGGTTGGGCATCGCGTCGGTGGAGACCGTGGTGGCGGGGCTCAACGCGAACCTGGTGATGGAGATCCCGGCCGGCAGGGAGCGCGTGGTGTGGCAGGAGATGGTGGCGCCGGACCGGATGGCCCGCCTTCGGGCAGCACGTCGTCTGTTCTCGGCCGAGCCGCCGCTGCACGTCCAGGTCGAGCTGTTGTCGTCCCTGGCCGAGCTCCAGATGTACTGCACGTTGTGGCACGGCGGGACCGCGATCGAATTCCTGGAGACGGCGACCCGCAATCATTCTGCGCTCATCGATCTGACGTTGCCCTCGCGGGGCCTGTACTGGCTGACGTGCGAGGATCACTTCGTCAGCTCGGACGAGTTCCCGGCGTTCCTGCCCCTGCTGGTGACGAGCGACGAGGGGCGGTTTCTCGAGTCTCTGTCGACGGCATTCGGCGGGCCGCTGTCCGCCGGCTGGCCCAGGATCGCGGACATGACCGCCCCGGAGAGGGAGCGGGCGCTGGACTACCTTGCCGATCGCATGGCGCCGCAGGGAGTGGCCATTGCCCAGGTCGTGAACACCTATGCCGCGGACCTCGAGGAGCTGAAGGAGCGCAGCAGCCAGCAGCGGGATGCGGTGCTGGCCGTCATTGCGCTGCTGGGGCTTGCGCTGCTTGTCTGGGCCGTGGCCGTCGCCATCCGCCAGCACAGGCGTCTGCGCCGCTCGTTCCAGGAGTTCCAGGAGAAGGAGGACGTGGGAGACGAGCTGGCCCGCGAGGGGATCACTCGGCGCCGGTCGTTCGTGCCTGCGGCGCTGGTCGCTCTCACGTTCGTCCTGAACATCATAGCGTTGGTCTGGCTGCTCCGGCTGATCTTCTCGTGACGAGGCGGACGTTGCCCGATGAACCGCCAGCGGCTCCTGCATCCTGACTCTGTTCGGGGGATTCCATGAAGGAGCGCGGTCGGGCGGAACAATGGCTGCGCCGCGGGATCGCGATCTGCGAGGATCTGCTCGCACGGGCGCGGCGGGACATCGTCCGGCTCTCCGACGATCCGGATCCTGCGTGGACCGAGATGGAGCGGCGATTCGACGAGTACACGATGGGGACCGGCTCCCGGATCGGCCCCGGCGAGCTGGTCGAGCGGCTCGCCGGATGCCAGGTGGTCATGGTCGGCGGAGTGTCGACCTCTCCGCACGGCATCGAGCTGGTCGGGCGGCTGATGGAGAGGCTTCGCGGTTGTGCGGTTGCGCTCAACGTTCCGTCGTGCGAGCGCCAGCCCGAGTTGGATCGGTTCCTGGAGGGGCGGATTGCGCTGCCCGACCTGCATGGTGCGCTGGACTTCGATGCCTGCGCGCCCGAGCACGTGTGGCCGGTGTACCGCCGGTTTCTCGAACGGGCCAGGGTTGCCCGAGTGCCGGTCGTTCTCTATGAGTCCGGCGTCTCCCAGGCGGTCGAGGGGAGGGATGCGGATTCCCTGCTCCTGCTCGATGCAGCACTGCACGTCCACTCCGAGCGCCCCCTGATCGTGCTCACCGGCGAGCTGCGGGCAACACCGGAAAGCCTGCTGGGCGGGGTTCAGCGTCAGCATGGGGCCGACCGCGTGGCGGCACTGTACTGCGATCTGCCCGGCCCCTACTTTTCGGACCTGCTGGACGGGGGGAGCGGAAGGGGCTGGTTCGCACTGAGGCCGGGGCGCTGGTGCGAGTGCCGGCAGTCCCCCCTGGCAAGGCTCCAGAGTTTCCTTTCATTCCATGCGCTCTACGAGATCCCGGTCCGGGGGGACAGGCTGTCCGTCATCGTGCCTGCAATGGTGAAGCGGATTGCCCGTGCTCTCGGGCTTTCTATGCCTGCGGTGCCCAGGGTCGGCGTCCTGGGGCCGGGTGATCCACGGCTTCTGTCGCTGGCATCCGCGTGCAACGGGATCGACGACGAAGGGCTCGAGTTTCTCGCTCAGTGCATGGCAGCGGGCGAGAGCCGGATGATCCCGGAGGCGGGGCTGCTCTACGTCGGCAACGTCGCGACGGGCCATGTGGCCGAGGAGGCTGCCCACTGGCTCCGCAGCCTGACGGGCGGACACGGCTACTGCACGGAGGGAGAGGATGCCTTCTGGGGGGTCGCCGTGCACGAGCTGCTGGCATGGTATGGCTCGAAAGTCCTGAGCCCTGGGCGGGTTCCCCCGGGGATCTCGGACCTTGGCCCCGGGGAGGGGACCCGGGGGGAGGCGCTCGCCCACGTCTACGGCTACAACCTTGCCGAGCGCCTCTACTCCGCGTCGTCCGATGCTGCCGTCCGCGACTGGGTCCGGGCCGCATTCCAGCAAGATCTGGTTGAACGCGGGACCGCCAAACGGCTATACTTGGCCGGCCTCGACCTGGCGGCGAGGTCAGCCCGTTCCCGGCGCTCGGGCCGAAAAGCGCCGGCCGGGGAACGGAAGGGGAGGTAGCGTTCGCGATGCTGTACAAGTTCGACCGTTTCCCCGGTTTCGGGGCCGATGATTTCGGGGCGTTTGCTGAGCGGAAGTGGAGCTCCAACCGGTTCAACCTGGAGCGGATGAAGACCCGCGCCCGACTGGACGCACTCGGGCGGGAGATGGCCGATTCCGTCGGCCGGGAGTTGGAGGGGCTGGTCTTCCGCACCACTCTGGATCACCCGCACATCTTCAACCGGAACCAGGTCCGGGAGATGTGGGGCTACCTCGACCGACCCGAGGAGGAGCGCACCGAGCTGATGCGGGTCGTGGACCGGGAGATGCCCCTCAAGGACATGGTGGACGATCCGGTTCCGCAGCACCAGGTCGCCCTCACCGGCGTCGGGGTCGACGCCGAGGGGGCAACGCTCTTCCTCAGACTGCATTCCAACGCGCGGCTGGATCGCCGTAACCTGGCCGCCCGCCTGGCCGATCCCATGGAGGAGGCCGAGTGGGCCGCTCTGGTCAAGCGCCTGCCCGGCGCGTACGCGTTCGAGGTCGACGGCAACCGGATGAAGCTCTCCGACGCGGCCAAAGGGGCGTCGGCCCTTCGCTCATGGCTGGAGAGCCTGACCGGCTGGTTCCGAGTCGAGCGGCGTCTGACGCCCGATGAGGCGGGGGACGGCCCTCGGATGCTGTCCATCGTCACCGATGAGCTCCCGGGGCTGCTCGGCCTATGGAGGTTCGGCGCCTGGTCCCGCAGCAACGATCGCCTCAAGCTCGCCCGCAGTCTCAAGGAGGAGCGCAAGCAGAAGGCCCGAAAGCTGTCCGGGTTCGAGTCGGGCGATGCCGTCATCGTCACCGGCGGTCTGCTTTCAGGAAAGACCGGTACCGTGGTGGACGTGGACCTCAAGGGCCGCGTCCGCGTCCAACTCGGCCGCATCAACATCGAGATGGACCCCAAACTCCTCAGGAAAGCATAGGCCAATCCCGGCCATGGTCCGGTACGCGAGTTCCCACCTGTGACTCAGGGGGTCGGCTGCCCTCGGGCACGGGCACGGGCTCGGGCGCGGGAGGTTCCTCCGGAGGCTTGCAGTACACCTTGTCCGGGTACTTCTCGCAGCAGCGCTGGCTCGTGGGACGACCCTCCTGGAGGACGTACTTGCCCGCGGTGCACCGGCACTTGCCGTCAGGACTGACCGGCTCCTTGGAGCGGAAGCGGATGTCGCACAGGTCCGCGCTCTTGGCGGTCTTGGGGACGATGGCCCCGTAGATGCGGCAGTAGTCCTCCGGCAGCTTCGCCATGCTCCAGAGCACCTTCTCGGTGGGCATCTTGAGCACGCTGTAGTCCTTGAACTTCGGTTTCCCGCTCTTGGTGCATTCGACCTCGACCCAGAGCGGGATCTTGAGCCCGAGCTCGGCCTCCAGTCGTGACTGGTCGTTTTCAGCCGTGGTCCTGCATCCGGATGCCAGCAGGATGGCAAGGCAGGCGATTGCGCAGGCTGACCGCATCATGAGCTAGTCCTCTTCCGTTGTCGAAGGCACGAAGTCGATCTTGACGTGCTCCTCGACCTTCTTCTTGATCTCCTGCCCCATGGAGACCGCGATCTCCTCGACGCGGGAGCGGGTGAGCTGGATCTGGCTTTCGAGCTCGCCCTTGACCGTGTCGACCTTGGTCCCGACCTCGACGATCTGGTCCTTGAGCTTGCGCTCCATGAACTTCATGTAGGCCTTCTCGGCCTTCTTGCCCAGCTCGCTGATGATGTACTTCGAATCCTCCTTGATCTGGACGACATCGGCCCGGGTCTCCTCGAACTGGCGGGTGTAGTCGGCCCGAGCCGCCTCGATCTTGGCATTCAGGTCCGCTGCCGCCCCGGCCAGGGCCTTGTTCTGCTCGTCGATCCCCTTTCGAAGGTCGGCCAGGGTGGCGTCGGTCTGGGTCTTGTAGTCGACGAAGCCCTGCCGGAGGCCTTCCACCTCGGAGGCGAGGCCGGCAAGCTTCTTGTCGGTGGCTCCGAGTGCGGCCTCGAGGTCGGCAAGCTGCCCATTGAGGCTTCTGCCCTGGCTCTCCTGGGCCTCGCCGAGCTCCTTGCGCGCACCGTCGAGGCGGGTCACGAGATCCTCGATCTGCGAGTCCTGGCCGACGAAGAGGTACGCTGCCGCGGCAATGGCCGCGACGGTGAAGAAGAGCAGTACGTAGAAGTGGCCGAAGGTCGGTCCCGTTCCAGTCCGAGGCGGCCTGGCTGCCCGCGTTTCCGGCCTGTTGTCCAGATCGTTGTCCGTCATCAGTTACCCTCCCCTGCAAGAAAGATCCAGATCACTTGTAGCATCCGATGCCGCGTTGGGCAAGGAAATCCGAGGAGGGAAACAAGGGGCCGGGCTACTTCGCCGCGGGCATGGCCGTCGCTTCGTAGTGGATGAGGAGCTTCCAGCCCGTCTTGGTCCCCTGCGTGGTGAGGTCGGCCGGGTCGAGCAGCTGCGAGAGCTGGTACGCAGGCATGAGGGGGAGCGTGACCTTGACCGCGTCCGCTGTCTTCTTGTCGAGGAAAGCGCCGATGGTACCGGACACGATGGCATCAGGCCAGGGGAGGCCGACAAAGGTCCCGGTCACGGCTCCGGCAGCAACCGGGATGGCAATCTCCATGACGCCGATCTCGAGGCCTGCCCCCGCGACGCCGAAGCAGGGGGCGGGGGAGGTGATGCCGGGAGCGGCCTCGCACGTTCCGGACTGCTCGTAGACGACCGGGAACATGGCTTCGGGCTGGCCGGAGAACTGGCACGTCTCAACCTCCTCGCCGCCCAGCTTGCCGCAGGTTCCCGGACCGAGGAAGAACTGGCTGGTATCCCCGGCCAGATCGAACGGATCGAAGAGCGCCAGCATGATGAACGGGGAATCGGGGTCGCTGATGTCCTGGCTGATGAACGAGTTGACCAGGGCCGTGGCATCGACGCAGGCGTCATTGCCGGACGGGAGGCAGAAAGTCGGTTCCTCGAATACGAGGCTGGTGAGCCGGATGGGCAGGGCCGGAGCGGGGCCGCAACCCACATCGAACCCCCCGCAGGTCCCGTCCTTGGCGCAGAAGTCGTTGATGGTGCAGGGGTTGCCATCATCGCACGGAATCGTCTCGGGAGTGAATACGCATCCGACGCCCGGTTCGCACGAGTCCGCAGTGCACGGATTGTCGTCCTTGCACACCAGCGGCTTCCCGGTGCAGACGCCGCCGACACACTTGCCGTCCGGGACGCAGTTCTCCGGTTCGGCGCAGGCCTTGCCCTCGTTGGCCGGCAGGTAGATGCAGCCCCCGAGCAGCGCATCGCACGCTGCCGCTGCACAGACGGTGGCCGGTGCAGGGCACTCGGGAAGCACCGGCATGCACACGTAGGGCAGCTCGCTCGTGTCGCAGTATGAGCCGACCGCGCAGAGCTCCTGCTCGGCCGGTGTTGCGCAGTCCTCGTCCACGTGGCATTCGCAACCCTGGTCCGCGCCGGTGCACTTGCCGCCCACGCACGCATCTTCCGCAGTGCACGGGTCGCCGTCGTCGCACGAACCGCTCACGTCCTTGCCCAGACACCCGGCGACCTTGTCGCAGAAGTCCTCGGTGCAGGGGTTGCCGTCGTCGCAAGCCGCTGCGATGCCCTTGCAGGTCCCCGCAGCACAGGCATCGTCCTGCGTGCAGGCGTCCCCGTCGTCGCAGGGGACGGCGTCGAGCGGGCTGTTCTGGCAGCCGGCGCCCGGCAGGCAGGAATCCTCGGTGCAGGGGTTCTGGTCGTCGCAAGTCTTGGGCGTCGTGCCGACGCACGCCCCGGCGTCGCAGGTCCCCGCGTCGAAACAGAGGTCATCCGGAACGCAGGCGGTGCCGACCGGCGCCTGGGTGGCCTGGCACGTGTGCTCCGGGCTGCACTGCCAGGCCTTGCACAGCCCGGCCGACCCGAGGTACAGGCAATCCTCCCCGGCGGCGCATTCCCAGCCGGGCGGCAGGTCGGCCGGGGGTTGAGAGCCGTCCCCCGCCGCATCCGGAACGGCCTCGTCCGTCAGGGAGTCGTCCGCCGTCCCCAGGTCCGCCGCAACGTCCGCGACGTCTCCGCCAAGCGTCTCCTCCGAGACGTCGGGCTGATCCTGGCTCACCGCGGTGGATGCTCCGGAAGCACATGCGGCAAGGAGGAAGGGCAGGACCGCAATCCACGCGGGCCGCTGGTTCTCGCGTTTCATCACCCCTCCTGGCACATGATTCGGTTGTGTGGCGGAGAGAGAGGGATTCGAACCCCCGGACCCGTCACCGGGTCACTTGATTTCGAGTCAAGCGCCTTCGTCCACTCGGCCATCTCTCCGAACCGAGAATCAATGTGCCGCCATATAGTATATCCAGGTGCGTCGCGCAAGCAAAATCGGCCTCACAACGGATGGGCGCCGGGCCGCATTGACGGGGCGTCCGGCAATCCGCTACTATCGACGCTCGGAAGATGCGGTGCTGACCCTCACGAATCGTGGAGAAGGGCATGAGTCGAATGGCAAGGCTGGCGATTGTTCCGGCGGGGCTGCTGCTGACGCTCTGGGGCTGCGGCGGCGGGACGGTGGTGGTCGGCGGGGATGTCCCGGACGGCGTGGCGGACGCTCCCCCGGAGAGCAACGCCCCCGCGGAGGTCGCTGCGGAGCTCTCCCCCGAGCATTCGGTTCCCGAGGTCTGGGACGGCCGGGGTCTGGACGGCTTCGAAACCCAGGGGCCCGCTCCCGGGGAGGCGGGATGGCCGTGCGCGGCTCCCTCCGACTGCCTGGAGGGCTTCTGCATCGTCACCGCGGCCGGCAAGCAGTGCACGCAGTCGTGCGTCGAGGACTGCCCGTTCGGCTGGAAGTGCGTGGAGTACACACCGGACCAGCCCGACGAGCTGTTCGTGTGCGTGCCGGACAACCTGGCGCTCTGCCGACCATGCCTGACGAACCAGGATTGCCTGAGCAACGAGTCGGCCACGGGCCAGAAGTGCCTTCCGTACGGGCCCGCCGGGAGCTTCTGCGGCGCCCCCTGCACCGGGGAAGGCGAGTGCCCGGGCGGCTACTCCTGCCAGGAGACCGAGGATGTGACCGGCGCGGCCGTGACTCAGTGCGTGCGGGAGGACGGGGAGTGTCCGTGCTCGCAGTACGCGGCCGACCAGGGGGCCAAGACGGAATGCGCTGTGCAGAGCGACTGGGGAAGCTGCCCCGGGATGCGGAAGTGCCTTGCCCAGGGGTTGACCGCGTGCGACGCCCAGGTGCCGGTTCAGGAGACCTGCAACGACGAGGACGATGACTGCGACGGCGACGTGGACGAAGAGCTCGGGGGCGGTGCGTGCCAGGTCGTGAGCCGCTTCGGTGCCTGTCCCGGCCTCGACGTGTGCACGGACGGGAAGCTGACCTGCGAGGGAAAGGAGCCCAAGGCCGAGGTCTGCGACGGCGAGGACAACGACTGCGACGGCGAGGTGGATGACGGTTTCCCTGACACGGACGGCGACGGCAAGGCGGACTGCCTCGAAAGCGACAAGGACGGTGACGACGTCGTCGACGGGCTGGACAACTGCCCGGCCAAGTACAACCCGGGCCAGGAGGACACGGATTTCGACGGCCAGGGGGATGCCTGCGACCTGGACGATGACAACGACATGAGCCCCGATGCCAAGGACTGTGCGCCGCTCGACCCGAATTCCTACCCGGGGGCGGACGAGGTGTGCGACGGAGCGGACAACGACTGCAACCTGCTCGTGGACGAGGGGTTCGCGGATACCGACGCCGACGGGTGGAAGGACTGTGTCGACGAGGATGACGACGGTGACGGCACTCCGGACGGTGAAGATTGCGCTCCGCTGGTTGCCGGCAACCACCCGGGAGCCGTCGAGACCTGCGACGGAGCGGACAACGATTGCGACGGCAAGGCGGACGAGGGCTTTGCCGATTCCGACCAGGACGGGATGCCCGACTGCGTCGATGGCGACGACGATGGCGACGGCCACGACGACGGCAGCGACAACTGTCCCAAGGTCGCCAATCCGGGCCAGGAGGACCAGGACCAGGACGGCCTGGGGAATGCCTGCGACCTGGACAAGGACGGCGACTCGATCCCGGACGCGGTGGACAACTGCCCGCTCGTGAAGAACCCGGTCCAGAGCGACGTGGACAAGGACGGCCAGGGCGACGCCTGCGACGACGACGACGACGGCGACGGCCTTGGCGACGGGAAGGACAACTGCCCCCTCGTGGCCAATCCGGGGCAGGAGGACGGAGACCAGGACGGAACCGGGGACGCCTGCGAGAATGACAAGGACGGGGACGGGACCCCGGATGCGCAGGACTGTGCACCGCTCGACCCTGCGACCCACCCCGGCGCCCCGGAGGTGTGCGACGGCGTGGACAACGACTGCGACCTGCTCCAGGACGAGGGCTTCGCGGACAAGGATGCCGACGGCCTCAAGGACTGCGTCGATCCGGATGACGACGGAGACGGAGATCCGGACGAGACCGACTGTGCACCGCTGGATCCTGCAGTGCACCAGGGAGCCAAGGAGAGCTGCAACGGCCAGGACGATGACTGCGACGGCGAGACCGACGAGGGGATCGGCCAGCTCGCGTGCGGCAAGGGCGAGTGTTTCCACGTCGTGGAGACCTGCCTGGGCGGCGTGCCGCAGGTGTGCGACCCGCTCCAGGGGGTCAAGATCGAGACCTGCGACGGCAAGGACAACGACTGTGACGGACTGGCGGACGAGGACCTGGGAAAGACCTCCTGCGGGCTCGGCGTGTGCTACCACACGGCCTCGAACTGCGTGAACGGCAAGCCGGTCAAGTGCGACCCCCTGGACGGCAGCGGTCCGGAGGAGTGCGACGGGCTCGACAACGACTGTGACGGAAAAGTGGACGAGGAGCTGGGACAGGTCGAGTGCGGTCTGGGCGTCTGCGCGCAGACCATGCCCGCTTGCCTGGGTGGCGTGGCGCAGAAGTGCGACCCGTTCAAGGGGGCCAAGAAGGAGATCTGTGACGGAGCGGACAACGATTGCGACGGTCAGACCGACGAGGGGTTGGGCCAGACCACGTGCGGCAAGGGGACCTGCCTGCACACCGTGGCCAACTGCATCGACGGGCTTCCGCAGACCTGCAATCCGCTGGAGGGGGCCGAGGCGGAGACGTGCGATGCGACGGACAACGATTGCGACGGCCTGGTGGACGAGGAGCTCGGCCAGATCACCTGCGGGGTGGGCGTCTGCCTGCACTCCGTGAAGGCCTGCGACAACGGGATACCCGGCGTGTGCGACCCGCTGGCCGGGGCCAAGGTCGAGACGTGCGGCGACAAGCTCGACAACGACTGCAACGGGATCGTGGATGCGCAGTGCGGTGACGACCAGAAGGGGACCTGCCTGGGCAGCCTCTGTTGCGACCAGCCCTGCACCGGCGTGTGCGTGGCATGCGATCTTCCGGGCAAGGCGGGGAAGTGCACCGCGATCGCGGCCGGAACCGATCCGGACGATGAGTGCGGCGGCTACCACTGCAGCGGCGGCAAGGCCGTCTTCCCGGGGGCCAGCACCTGCTTCGGCTCGTGCACGGAGGAGGAGGCCGTCCTGCAGTGCAAGTCGGGCTTCCACTGCGATCAGGGAGTGTGCACGGCCGACCTGCCTGCCGGCGCCGCGTGCGACGAGGACAGCGACTGCAAGAGCGGCCTGTGCGGGCTGGACTTCGACGGCGATGCCTCGGTCTGTGCCGCGACGAAGACCCACTGCGTGGACGAAGCGGGCGGCGTGACGACGCAGTATGCGGATGGCGAGGTCTTCTGCGGTGCGGGGGACGGGTACCGGGTGTGCACCGCAGGAGGCTGGAACCCGGCGTCGCCCGACTCTCCGGTGTTGTGCGGTGCGGGCTTGTGCGACGGAGGGTGCGGGTACGTGACCGACGAGGACAACCTCTGTGTGTCGGGGCTGGCGCTCGGCGTGGACGGAGGGTGCGAGCTCGAGGATCTCGGGCTGGGCGTCACGTGCCAGGACTGCGGCGACCTGACCGCGCTGCCCGGGGCCTGTGCGGCCGGGCTCGCCGCGTGCAGCAAGGCCTGCGGTGCAGACTGCCTGAGCGGCGAGACCGTGGATTCCGGCCAGGATGTCTGCTGGGCGAACGCGGACGGTGAGGCCTATGACCGGGTCGACGCGTGCGCGCTCCAGGGGCAGCAGTGCGTGTTCGCGGACGACGGTCACGCGTCGGACAAGCTGGTGAAAGACTGCGGCGCCTTCGACTGCTACGGTGCCGGTCTCTGCCACACCGACTGTGGGGGGGACAACGACAAGTGCAACACGGGGTACTTCTGCTCTGCGGGGAAGTGCCTGAGCTCGCAGGGACTCCTCCCCTGGGCGGTCTCCGGGGCCTACCTGGTGCTGACCAAGATCGACAACACGTACTTCAGCTCCACCGACTGTCCGGACAACTTCTTCGGCAAGGACGAGGCCACGGTATCGGGCGTTCCGTTCCGGGTCGGCCCCTACAAGGTAGGCTCCAACCTGGCCGGGTTGCCGCCCAATGCCGTGGTCCCGGCCCCGTACCAGTCGTGGACGGTGAAGAACACCTACATGGTCTTCCCCGGAGGTCGGTGCTCGGGACAGCCGCTGCAGGTCACGTACAACTACGTGGACGGAAGCAGCGCGGCCACGGGCCAGGCGAACATCCCGTGGGACTGCAACAACGGGGGCTCGTGGTCGGGCAGCAACTTCCAGATCTACGGGCAGGGCAACTACGGCGGCCCCTGCTGCGACTACTGGTACATGGGGAAGTTCACGAATCCGAATCCGGGCAAGGCGGTCAAGAGCCTCAAGGTCTACTACTACGACGGCTGCGGCGGCAGCTACAACGGACAGATGTGGGCGATGTCGATCGACTAGGAGTCTATCTGCAACAGGCTCCTGCACACCGCCGTGTTGAGCTGGTGGCCTTCCATCTTCCCGCTCTTGCCGTGGTTCAACCAAGTCGCTAAAAA